>NZ_VSCV01000070.1:0-2321 GCF_047459355.1 Limnochorda sp.
GTTTCGATCCTATCTTTCACTTCTTCGGGGGCCCGCCTCATTCCTTTCCGGGCCCCACCGCCCGCCAGTGGAGGACGACGCTTTGAAAATCGCCGCCGGTGTTGGCGAGATAAGGCTCCACCGTCAGCCCTACCTCCATGAGCTGGTCCCCATCCCACCGTTCGCCCTGACCCACCAGCTCGTACTCCAGGGCAGGATCGAGGCCCACCAAGCGGAGGCGGCTGGGACGCGGATTGGGCTGAGCCAGGACCCGGTAGAACCCCACCAGCGCCTCCCGCCGGTCTTTGGCGACCACCATCCAAGCCGTCTCGTTCCCTTCGAAGGGGCTGAGGAGCCGGTAGAAGTCGCCGCGGTGGATCAGGGCCCGGAGTCTCTTGTACCGAACCACCTGAGCCTGGATGGCCGCCTTCTCCTCCGGATCCAGCCGGGTGACGTCCAGCTCGTAGCCCATGTTGCCGAAGAGGGCCACATCCCCCCGGGTGGCCAGGGGCGTCACGCGGCCCACCTGGTGGTTGGGCGCGGCGGAGACGTGAGCCCCCATGGTCACCAGGGGGTAGACGATGCTGGTGCCGTACTGGATCTTCAACCGCTCCACCGCATCGGTGTCGTCGCTGGTCCAGATCTGGGGCATGTAGTAGAGGATCCCCGGGTCGAACCGGCCCCCGCCCCCGGCACACCCCTCGAAGAGAACGTGGGGGAAGGCCTCGGTCAGCTCCTCCAGCACCTGGTAGAGCCCCAAGATGTACCGGTGGGCTGTCTCCTGCTGGCGTTCGGGCGGCAGCCCGGCCGAGCCCACCTCGGTCATGTACCGGTTCATGTCCCACTTGACGTAAGCGATGGGGGCACTCCTGAGGATGGCCCCAATCCGGTCGACGATGAACCGCCGGACCTCCTCCCGCGTCAGATCGAGGACCAGCTGGTTCCGACCCAAGGACCGGCTCCGTCCCGGCACATGGAGGCACCAGTCGGGGTGGGCCCGGTAGAGGTCACTGTCGGGTGAAACCATCTCCGGCTCCACCCAGAGCCCGAAGGCCAGCCCCAGGTCGTTGACCGCCTCCCCCAAGCCCTTAAGGCCCCGGGGCAGCTTGGCCTTGTTCGCCTCCCAGTCGCCCAAAGAGGACGTGTCATCGTTCCGCCGGCCGAACCAGCCGTCGTCGAGGACAAAGAGCTCCATGCCCAGCGCCTGGGCCTCCCGAGCCAGCTCCAGCAGGCGTTCCTCAGTGAAATTGAAGTAAGTCGCCTCCCAGCTGTTGAGGAGCACCGGCCGGGGGCGGTCCCGGTAGGGCCCCCGCAGGAGGAAGCGGCGGAACAGGTCGTGGAAGGTCTGGGAGAGCCCGTTGAGGCCCCGGTCGGAGTAGACCAAGATCAGCTCCGGGGTTTGGAAGATCTCCCCCGGTTCCAAGAGCCAACTGAAGTTGAGGGGGTGAATCCCCATAGCCACTCGGGTCTGGCCGTAGTGGTTCACCTCCGCCTGGGCGAGGAAGCTCCCGCTGTAGACCAGGCTGAAGCCGTAGGCATGGCCGTGGTGCTCGTCGGTCTCGGGCCGGAGGAGGGCAAGAAAGGGATTCTGGTGGTGACTGCTCGCCCCCCGGGTACTCCCGATGGCCTGGATCCCCGGCACCAGCGGCCGCCGCCACAGGTGGCGCTCCCGGGCCCAAGCACCCGAGAGCTGAAGGAGCTCAAAGCGGTCGTCGGGGAAGTCGACGCTGCCGCTGAACGCGCGCAACAGCCGGAGCCGTCGGGAGCCCTTGTTGGTGAAGCGGGCGGAGCGGGTGACCACGTTCAGCTCCCGGTACACCGTGTAGGTGAGGACCACCTCCAGGCCCGCGTGCTCGTCGGCCAGGGTGAGATCGAGGCTTTCCGCATCCTCTCCCCGCTCCACGAAAGTGGCCGGCAGCCCCACCAAGGGGCGCTTGCCGGGGTAGATCTGATGGCTTTGATAGCGCAGGTCGGTGACGGTGGAGCCATCGTCCAAGGCCACCTGGTAGGCCGGCTCGCGGAAATCGGTCCGCCCGTAAGCGGGGTACTCCTGGGGCAGCAGATCTAGGGAAAGGCGAGGGTACGGGGCCTCACCCAACACCGGCGTGGCCGGCGCTTCCCCAAACAACTGAGGCGCGATCCGGCCCAGCTCCACAGGTTGGCGGAGGGCCCCGCCCCAGAAGACGTGGGCGACCAAGCCCGTTTCCAGGACCTGGAGCACGTAACTGCTCCCGGGGGACCGCAGGTGGAAAAGACCTTTTGTTGGATCGTAGCTGATGCCCACCGGTTTCCCTCCCCATCGCCTTCGGAAGCCAGCGGCTTCTTCAGGAGAGGGTTCACCC
>NZ_VSCV01000036.1:0-11076 GCF_047459355.1 Limnochorda sp.
GGGCTGGGGCTGGTGGGGCTGGGGGGGCTGGCCACGGGCCGGGCTTGGGGGAGCCTCCTCTTGCTGGGCGCCTTCCTGGCCGTGGCCGCCCGGCGGGAGGCAAGGACCATCCCCTTTGCGGTGCTCCGCTGGGCCTTGGGCGGGCCCCGCCCCCTCACCTTGGGGCCCGCCCGGCTTCTGGCCGCGCCGCGGGGGGCCCGAGTCTGGGAGGTGGCCGGCCGCCTGGGCCCCGGGCCTTACCGCTTGGTGGTGGTGGTGGGCCCCCGGGGCCGGGTGGCGGGGTTCCTGGGGGAGGGCACCCTCATGGACGCGCTCGCCGGGGGCCGGGGGGAGGCCCGCCTGGAAGAGCTCCTCGAGGGGCAGCCTCGCCCACACCCCGAAGAGGACCAGGCGGGGGCCGCCGGGCGGGACGGGGCGGAAAGGCAGGATGGTGGGGCGTCTCCGGCCGCTTGGGGGGACTAGGGCGAACGGAAGAGCCCCTTTGACAGGTTGGCCCCGCTATGGTATGTTAGTTTAGGCAACGCATGTTCGCCGCCCGTTTCCGCTCTGACTCGGAGGTGCCGCTTGGACCGGCGTGCATGGAGTCAGGTCGAGGCCCGTGCATGGGCGATCCAACCTGTCCCATACTACCTCACAGGGGCGCGAACCCTTCACCCCTTCTTGGTCCGTGCCCATCCTGTTTGCCACCGCCCGAAGCGGATTCGGGACGCAGCACCCTTTTTGCCCTTGCGAGCGCCACAAGGCGCGCTTTGTGCCGGAACGCGCCGGATCCTGTGCCGGCGTGGTGTTCGCCCGCCGATTGGGGTGATTGGAGTGACACTTGATGCGCAAAGAGATCGTGGTCAACGTCGGCCACGGCGAGACGCGAGCCGCGGTGTTGGAAGACCGTCGGCTCGCTGAATTGTACATTGAACGTGACGAGGACGAGCGGGTTGTCGGGAACATCTACAAAGGTCGTGTGGAGAACGTCCTGCCTGGGATGCAGGCGGCGTTCGTGAACATTGGGCTGGAACGGAACGCTTTTTTGTATGTGGACGATGCGCTGGCCCACCTCCGGAACGGCAACGGGGGTGAGGCGAACCTTGACCGGGTGAAGGTGCGTTCCATCAAAGACGTGCTGCGCGAAGGCGACGAGGTGATCGTCCAGGTCAGCAAGGAGCCCATCGGGACCAAGGGCGCCCGGGTGGTCACCAACCTGACCCTGGCCGGCCGGTACCTGGTCCTCATGCCCACGGTGGAGTACGTGGGCGTCTCCCGCCGGATCCAAGAGGAGGCGGAACGGGCCCGGTTGAAGGCGCTGGCCAAGCGGCTCCGTCCCAAAGGCATGGGGCTGATCGTGCGGACCATCGCTGCCGGCAAGGACGAGGAGGACCTGATCCGGGACGCCCAGTTCCTGCTCAAGGTCTGGGACCGGCTCCGCCGGAAGGCGGCGGAGGCCAAGGCGCCGGCCCTCCTTTATAAGGATTACGACCTGGTCTACCGGCTGGTCCGGGACAGCTTCACCCCCGATGTGACCAAGTTCGTGGTGGACTCGGAGGAGGAGTACCGGAAGACCCTCGATCTCCTCGACAGCCTGGCGCCCAATCTGAAGGAGCGGGTCTACCGCTACCACGAGGGCCCGCCCATCTTCGAGGCCTACCAGATCGAGTCGGAGATCGAGAAGGCTCTGGATCGGAAGGTGTGGCTGCAAAGCGGCGGGTACATCGTCATCGACCAGACGGAGGCCTTGGTCAGCATCGACGTCAACACCGGCCGGTACATCGGCAGCACCAACCTGGCCGACACGGTCCTGCGGACCAATCTGGAGGCGGCCAGCGAGATCGCCCGGCAGCTCCGGCTCCGGAACTTCGGCGGGATCATTGTGGTCGACTTCATCGACATGGAGTCGAAGGAGCACGAGCAGATGGTCCTCCGGCGTCTGGAGGAGGAGCTGCGTAAGGACAAGACCAAGACCCACGTGCTGGGCTTCACCCACCTGGGTTTGGTGGAGATCACCCGGAAGAAGACCAAGCAGAACGTCCCGGACATCCTGCAGAAGCCCTGCCCCCACTGCGAGGGAAGCGGCCGGGTCCTGTCGGAGGCGACGGTCGCCCACCGGGTGGAGCGGGAGTTGCGGAAGCTTTCCCACACCACCCAAGCGGCGGCCTTCTTGGTGGAGGCTCACCCCTCGGTGGCCGCCCTGCTCATCGGGCCCGGTGGGTCCAACCTGAAGCGGCTGGAGAAGGAGCTCAACCGGACGGTGTACGTCCGGGGCGTGGAGAACCGACATGTGGAGGAGCCGTCCATCCTCTCCGGAAGCCGCGAGGAGATTGAGCGCCAGGCGATGCCCGTCCGGGAGGGGGATGTGGTCCGCTTGAAGGTGGAGGAGCCCCACATCTCGAACCCCAAGGACGGGATTGCCCGTCTTGAAGGGTATGTGGTCGATATCGAAGGGGCCGGCCGCAAAGTGGGCCAGCACCTAGACGTGGAGATTACCCGCGTCTTCCGAACCTACGCGAAGGCGCGGGTCGTTTCTCGGTAAGCGGGCCCGCCGCCCCCTGGGCGGGCGGCGGGCCGGCCCGGCCCCGTGCGTTGACACTCGCGGAAGGCCTTTGTTATACTCGCGCCGCGGGTTTGCAAGGCCGGGCCGCAGGAGGTGAGACGACGCGGTGTACGCTGTGGTTGAGACGGGTGGCAAGCAGTACCGGGTTCAGGAAGGCGACCGGCTCTTGGTTGAGCGCCTCGATGCCCCGGCCGACGGCGAGGTCACCTTGGATCGGGTCCTCTTGATCTCCGATGGGGAGACATGCCGGGTGGGCACGCCCGTGGTCGACGGGGCCCGGGTCGTGGCGCGGGTGGAGAAGCACCTGCGGGGCCGGAAGATTACCGTCTTCAAGTACAAGCCCAAGAAGAACTACCGGCGGAAGATGGGCCATCGTCAGGAGCTGACCCGAATCCGTATCGAGAAGATTGAGGGCTGAGCATGGTTCGTGTTGAACTCTACCAGGCTGGCCCCGGTGAGCTGATCGGGTTCCGCGCGGTGGGCCATGCCGGGTATGCGCCCCCGGGCGAGGATATTGTCTGCGCCGGGGTCTCCGCGCTGACCCAGGCCTGCGTCCTGGGCCTGAAGGATCACCTGAAGCTCCCCGTGGTCCTCAAGGCGGAGCACGGGTTGCTGGAATGCCGGCTTCCCCGGGAGATCCCTCCCGAGGCGAGGGCGCCGGCTCAGGCCATCCTGGAGACCATGGTGCTGGCCCTCCGGGAGATTGAAAAGGAGCACGGCCGGTATTTCGCGTTGATCTCCCTGGACGCGCCTCGCCCGTCCCGCCAGCGCCGGAGCCGGCGGGGGCGGCGGAGTGAGAGCCGGCCCGAACGTGCCAGCCAGGAGCCGGCCGGGGCTGAGGCGGCTCCAGCCGAGGCCGAGGTTGAACCGGCCAAGCCGGAGGTGGCGGACGAGGCGGCCGACGAGGCGCCTGCGGAGGCGCCGGCCCAAGAGGGGGCTGTCCAAGAGCGGGTTGCCCGGAGCCGTCCCGCCCGCCGGCGTCGGGGCACCCGGCGGCGGAAGGCCGAACCGGCCGCCGTGCTGCGGGAGGAGCCGGAGCCGGAACACCCGGAGGCGTCGCCTCCGGAGCCGGCGGCGGAGGAGGTCGGCGCCCAGCCTGAACCTCCGGTGCCTGCGGAGCCGGAACCCGAACCGGAGCAGCAGGTGGCCGTCGCGGAGGATCCGGTGGAGAAGCAGGTCCGGGCGATTATTCATCCCTTCCGGCGGCGCGTCCGTTCGTTCCGACCGGGAAGGCTGGGAAGGAGGTGGAGGCCGTGAGGTTCGATCTCCAGCGTTTCGCCCAGAAGAAGGGTCTCGGCAGCAGCCGGAACGGCCGCGACAGCAAGGCCAAGCGCCTGGGCGTGAAGCGGCATGACGGGCAGTTTGTCAACGCCGGCACCATCCTGGTCCGCCAGAGGGGAACCCGCTTCCATCCCGGCCCTGGGGTCGGGCGGGGGAAGGATGACACCCTCTTCGCCCGGGAGAGCGGGTACGTCACCTTCCTGACCAAGGGGTCGCGCAAGGTGGTGGCCATCCGGGCGGCTCAGTGAGGCGGACGCTCGCCTGGACGGGTGCAAGGACTTCTTTCATCGGGAGCCCTGGCCTGAGGTCAGGGCTCCTTGGCACCTTGGGCCCAGGCGGCCAGTGGGGGGAGCGACGTGTGGGTCGACCAGGTACGGATCTGGGTCCGGGCCGGGAACGGAGGCCACGGGGCCGTCAGCTTCCGGCGGGAGAAGTACGTGCCCGCCGGCGGGCCTGATGGGGGCGACGGCGGGCACGGGGGTCACGTCATTCTGGAGGCCGATGCCAGCGAGCGGACTCTGGTCGCCTTCCGGTACCGGAAGCGGTTCCAGGCGGAGAGCGGCCGGCCCGGTTCGGGGGCCCGCAAGCGGGGAGCCAACGGCGCCGATCTGGTCTTGAAGGTCCCCGTGGGGACCGTTGTGAAGGATGCTGCCACCGGGGAGGTTCTGGCCGACCTGGCCGAGCCCGGCGCCCGGGTGATCGTGGCCCGGGGCGGGTCAGGCGGCAAGGGGAACGCCCGCTTCGCCACCCCCACCCGGCAGGCGCCGGCCTTTGCCCAGAAGGGGCTGCCGGGGGAGGAGCGGGAGCTGGAGCTGGAGCTGAAGCTGGTGGCCGATGTGGGGCTGGTGGGCTACCCCAACGCGGGCAAGTCCAGCCTCATCGCCCAGTGCTCCGCCGCCCGCCCGGAGATCGCCAACTACCCCTTCACCACCCTGGTGCCCACCCTGGGGACCGTCTTCCGGGGGCCAGGCCGGAGTTTCGTCATGGCCGACATTCCGGGCCTCATCGAAGGGGCGAGCCAAGGGGCGGGGTTGGGCCACCAGTTCCTGCGGCATGTGGAGCGGAGCGGCCTTCTGGTCCAGGTGGTGGACGCTTCCGGCTTGGAAGGCCGGGACCCGGTGGACGACTTGCGGGTGGTCCGCCAGGAGTTGGAGGCGTACCAGCCCGAGCTGGTCCAACGGGTGAAGCTGGTGGTGGCCAACAAGATGGATCTGGCCGAAAGCCGCCAGCACCTGCCCCGGCTGGAGGCGGCCGCGGCCGAGCTGGGCCTGGAGGTGGTCCCGCTCTCGGCGGCCACGGGCGAAGGGGTGGACGCCTTCCTCGACCGGGTGGAGGCGCTCCTCGCCCAAAGGCCCAAGCCTGAACCCGCCACCCCTGGGGTCACCCCGCCGCCGGCGAGACCCCGGCGGAGGCGGGCCTCCCTGAAGGAGTTCACCGTCGAGAGGCAGAATGACGCATTTGCCGTTCGGGGCGAGGCCCTGGAGCGGATCGTGGCCCGGCTCGACCTGAACAATCCCGAGAGCCTCCGCTACCTCCAGCACATCCTGGAGCAGAACGGCGTCTTGCAGGCCTTGCGGGAGGCGGGGGCCCGGGAAGGGGACACCGTTTGGCTGGGTTCCGTCGAGCTCGAGTACGTCGAGGAGTGAACCGACGGCCGGCCGCCGGGGCTCGGCCCGCGGGAGGGGATGGCGACGCGGATCGGTATCATGGGCGGGACCTTCGATCCTATCCACTACGGCCATCTGGTCGCGGCCGAGGAGGCGCGCCACGACTTCCAGTTGGACCTGGTCCTCTTTGTGCCGTCGGGTCAGCCCCCGCACAAGACGGACCGGGCCATCACGGCGGCCAAGCACCGGTACCTGATGACGGTGCTGGCGACCTTGACCAACCCCCACTTCGCCGTCTCCCGGGTGGACATCGACCGGCCGGGGCCGTCGTACACCATCGACACCATCGAACTCCTCCGGCAGCAGTACGGCCCCGATGAAGAGTACTTCTTCATCAGTGGCGCCGATGCCATCCTGGAGCTGCTCACCTGGAAGGAGCCCGAGCGGCTCCTGGGCCTCTGCGAGTTTATCGCTGCCACCCGGCCCGGCTTTCCCCTGACGGCCTTGTCGGAGACGGTGGGTCAGCTGGGCGAGCAGTACGGGGCCCGGGTGCACGTGCTCACCGTGCCGGCCCTGGCCATCTCCTCCACCGACGTGCGGCAGCGGGTGGCTTCCGGCCGGCCCATCCGCTACCTGGTTCCCGAGACGGTCCTCTACTACATCGAGAAGAACGGCCTCTACCGGCCGCGGGTGCCCAGCCCGGCCGAGGAGGCGCCCCCGCTTGAAGGGCGCGGGGACGAGTTCACCGCGGATGAGGCGCCCGCGGACGAGGTGCCCGCCCCGGCCCCGTCGGCGGCACGGGGGGACGCGCCCTGAACCTGCCTGAGCCTGCCCTCCGGGCCTGGGTCCAGGAGTGGTTGCCCGAAGCTCTCTTCCACCACTCCGTGGGTGTGGCGGAGACGGCCCGGAGCCTGGCCCAGCGGTACGGGGTGGATCCGGAGGCGGCCTTCACCGCGGGACTCCTGCACGATCTTGCCAAGAACCTTCCCCCTGAAGGGCTGTTGAAGGCGGCTGAGGCCTCTGGTATCGTGGTGGACGGGATCGAGCGGGCCAACCCCAGCCTGCTCCACGGCCCCGTCGCGGCCGTGTGGGCGGAGAAGGAGCTGGGCATCACCGACCGGTCTATCTTGGATGCCATCCGCTACCACACCACGGGGCGGGCGGGGATGAGCCGGCTGGAGATGGTCGTCTACCTGGCCGACCTGATCGAGCCGGGCCGCCGGTACCCCGGGGTGGACCGGCTGCGCGAGCTGGCTGGGAAGGATCTGGTCGCGGCCTGTCGGGCCGGCCTGGATCAGACCCTCCGCTTCTGCCTGGACCGGGGCCTCTTGATTCATCCCCGGTCCTTCGAGGCCCGGAACGCGCTCCTGCTCGGGGGAGGGTGATTGGGGAGGTCTCGACGTGGCGGCGGGTGACGAGGGGAAGGATAGAGGCGTGTCGGCCGGACCCGACCTGATTGCAGAGCTTCGCCAACAGCTGGAAGAGCGCCGTGAGGCGCGGGCCCGGCGCCGCCGGAGGCGGTTCCTCCTGGCCGGGACCGGGGTCGCCCTCCTGGGGCTGGTCCTTTTCCTGTACGTCTTCTTCCTGGCCCTCCCTCCCTCGACGGCCCACCGGCCGGGGGCCCCTGTCCCCCAGGGCGCGGAAGACCGGCTCTTCGTCCTCATCATGGGCATCGACTCGCCCGTCAACGTGTCGGAACGGACGGACACCATGCTGGTGGCCAGCTTCAACCCCCGCACCGGGGAGGCGGGGGTGCTCTCCCTGCCCCGGGACACCCGGGTCCAGGTGCCCGGTCACACGGGCTACCGCAAGCTGAACGCGGCCTACTCTCTGGGCGGCCCGGAGCTGGCCGCCGAGACCGTCAGCCGCTTCTTGGGCATCCCCATCGACCACTACGTGGTCCTGAACTTTGAGAGCTTCGCCGGCATCGTGGATGCGGTGGGGGGCGTCGAGGTGACCGTCCGGCGGCCCATGCGGTATGAGGATCGGGCCCAGGGGCTCTTCATCAACATTCCCGCGGGCACCCACCGGCTGAACGGGGAGGAGGCCCTGGGCTTTGTCCGCTACCGGGCGGACAACCTGGGGGATGTGGCCCTGGTCAACCCGGCCACGGGCGAGTACGGCGGCCGGGTCCAGCGCCAGCTCGAGTTCGTCCACGCCCTGGCCAAGGCGGCCCTCCGGCCGGAGGTGTTGGTCAAGCTCCCACGCCTTCTGGTAGAGTATTATCGGACGGTCGAGACAGACCTGTCCGTCCATCAGATCACCCGGCTGGCCCGGGCCCTCACCCGGGTGTCGCCGGAGCAGGTGCGGACCGGGCTGGTTCCCGGCACAGCCGGCACCGAGCATGGCGTCGCCTACTGGATCCCGGATCCCATCTGGTTGCGGAGCACCGTGGCGGAAATCTTGCTGGGCGTGGAACGGCCGGCGGTCCAGGTGGTCAACGGCAAGGGCTCCGCGGGCCTGGCCGGACGGGTCGCCTTGGAGTTGAAGCGGCGGGGCTTCCCCGTGGTCCAGGTGGGGAACGCGGCCCGCTTCGGCATCCCCCAGACCCAGATTGAGGTGCCCCCGGGATGGGGGGACGAGGCGGAGGCGCTGGCCCAAGAGCTGCCGATCCGGCCCCAGCTGGTCCCCATGCGGGGCGAGGGCGGTTCCCTTAGGCTGGTGCTGGGGAACGATTTCCCCGAGGACTGGGCCATCGATCCTGCCGATCTGGATCGGGGGCTGATTCCCTGGGAAATGGGTCGAGGAGGTGTGGGAAGCTGAGGGCTGAGGAGATCGCCTTCCTGGCGGCTCAGGCGGCGGAGGAGAAGAAGGCCATTGATGTCCTCATCCTGGACCTGAGAGAGCAAACCGTCTTGGCCGATTACTTTGTCATCGCCAGTGCCGAGACAGCCCCCCACGTGCGCGCCATCGTGGAGGCGATCGAGGAGCAGGTCTCCCGAGCCGGGAAGGACCCCCTCCGCCGGGAGGGGCGCCAGGAGGCCCGGTGGATTCTGATGGACTACGGGTCGGTCGTCGTCCACGTGATGGATGAAGCAACCCGCGATTACTACGATCTGGAACACTTCTGGCGAGATGCCCCCCGGATCGAGCTGGCCGAGATGGCCCAATGGGCCCAGGCCAGCCAGTGAGGTGTCGTCGATTTCGATGAATCCCAACCGCAACGCGGAGGCCCACGCGGGGCCTCCTGACCCCCGTTGGTACCGCGCCGCGCTCGACCGCTGGGACCGGGTCCTGCTGGCCCGGGAGGGCGTGCGTCTTCTCCTCAAGGGCGTGCGGAAGCGTGAGGTGCGCCGCGCCCTGGGGTGGGACGGGCCCGGCGCCCAGACCGGGTCGGAGAACCAAGCGGTCTGGCCCCGGGTGCTGGAGCTGGGCTGCCGGACGGGCTGGCTGACGTGGCTTGTGGCCCGTCAGGCGCCGGTGCCGTGGACGGCCGTCGACAGCGATGCGGATCGCCTCGCCCTGGCCTCGGCCCGGGCGACGGGCCCCACCTGGGTCCGACAGGATCCGCAGAACCTTCAGGACGCCCTGCCCGGCGCTCCTTTCGATCTGGTGATCGTCCACCCGTGGGTGGCCAATGGCGTGCCTCCCCGGCAGCTGGAGGCCTTCCTCCGGGCCATCCGGGCCCAGGTGGACCCGGCCGCCGAGCCCGGCAGCGAGGGGAGCCCCGGCGGGGAGGGGGCGGCGCAACACGGCAGCGTCCTCCTCAGCCTCTACCGGCCGGTGCAGCTGGTCCACCGCTGGGCCCGCCTCACGGGCGGCGCGGATCTGGGCCACTGGGCCTGGGCGTGGCAAGGCGCGTACGATGCCGACGAGGACCGGGTGGACCTCCAGCTTCTGGCCTTCCTCCCCACCAGCACCCCCGGTCGGTTTGCCCGCATCGACGAGGTGGTGGAACTCTACGTCCATCCCTTGGACAGCCTGCGGGAGGCGGCGGAGGCGGCGGGGTTGGCCGGCGCCGACCGGCCCGTGGCCCGCGACGGGCACCACGCCCTCTACCTGCTCACCCCGGACAAGGCGGTGGACGCCTCCGGATCGGAAGGGTCCCACCAGGCCTCCCACCAGCTCTCGCCAGCCTGATAGAGCTCGGCGGCCCAACGCCACCGGCCAAGCTGCATGCAGAGCCGCGCCGCGCTCCGCAGGGTGGCGTGGCGCTCCCACGGTGAGGGGATGGCCCCGGCCAGCCGGAGGAGCTCCTGGCGTGCCTCGGGCCACGGCTTTTGCCCCACGGCCGCGGCCAGGCAGAGCTGGTGAGCCCGTTCTGAGGAGGGAGCGGGCGCCTGGAGGGCCGCCTCCACCAGGGCCCGGGCCCCGGCCAGATCGCCCTGGAGGAGGGCAAGGCGAGCCCGTTCGGAGCGGGTGAAGAGCACCAGCTCCGGCCTGGTCTGGGCCAGGTTCGCTTCCGCCCGCGCCAGGCGCTGGGCCGCCTCGCTCGCCCGGGCCGGCCCCTGGTCGAGGAGGGCTATGGCCACCGCCAGCTCCGCGATCCCCAGGCAGGGCGCGTGGCCGGTGGAGAGGAAGCGCTCCCGCGCCTCATCGGCCAGGAGGCGGCCCCGCTCCAAGGCTCCTGCCCCGTGGGCGGCGTGGGCGGCCTCCAAGAGCGCGTGGCCTTCCCCCACCTGGTCCCCCAGGGCCCGGTAGAGACGGGCGGCTTTGGCCGCCTGCTCCTCAGCCCGTCGGTGGGCGCCCATGCGCTGGAGGGCCCGGGCTTCCGAGTGGAGGACGATGGCCCGGAAGCGTTGGTCGGCCTGGTCTCCCTGCCGAGTCCACGTCCGCCGGGCCTCCCGGAAACACCAGAGCGCGTCGGGGCCGGGTGCCGCCTCGGCCAGCATCATCCCCAGCTCCCAGAGGGCCCAGGCCGCCTCCCGGAAGTGTCCCCGGCGCCGGTGGTGTTCCACACCGCCCCGGAGGAGGGGGACGGCTTGGTCCAGGCGGCCGTCGAGAAACCGAGTCCAGGCCAAGGCCCGGGCGCCGTGCCCTGTGGTCCCTCTGGGAAGCTGGGTGAGCGCGTTGAGGATGGTCCTGGCGCCGGCGACCTCCCCCCAGAGGGCCAGGGCCAGCCCCGCCTGGAGCCAGTCGGCCCGGGGAGGGTAGCTGGCGACCAGGGCCTCAGCCAGAGCCCGCCGCTCCGGAAGCCGTTCCAGCAGGTGGCGGACCACATGCCCCGAGGGTGCCCGCACGCCCGTCTCGATGGCGGAGATGTGGGCTTTGGTGCAGAAGCCCCGGCCCAACTCCGCCTGGGTGAGCCCGTGGCGCCGGCGGAGGGTCCGCAGCAGCTCTCCAAAAGGATGCCCAGCCATGAACCAACCTCAGACCCAGGTGCTCTTCGAGGGTCGAGGCGATCCCCCGAGAACAGTTACCATAAATCTACTCGATTGGGTCGATTGAGGCAAGGTGGTGGCATCCGATCGGGGTTCCCCATCCGGGAGCTGGGGACCGTGCTCGGGCCGGAGTAGCAGGGACGCGGCACCCAGCTCGTGTCTCTGAGGGGGCGTCCACTCCCACGCCCGGAAGGCCTCACCTCCACGGTCCAGTTGACCGCTGGATGAGCTTACCTCCGGTAGAATGCAAGCAAAAACTGGGAGGCAGGCTGGACGGAGGGGGTGCTCAGGCACCCCCTCCGACGCGCGACGACCGGCCCACCGG
>NZ_VSCV01000037.1:0-11071 GCF_047459355.1 Limnochorda sp.
CCGCCCACCCGCACGGGCACGCAGAGCTCGGCGCGCACCTGGGGCGCGATGGGGATGTACCGGGGATCCCGGCGCACATCGGGCACCAGGAGGGGCTGGCCGTCCCGGGCCACCGTGCCCGTGATGCCCGCCCCAATGGGGACGCTGATCCGCTCCACATCCGGCCCCAGACCGTGGTAGGAGGGGTGGGGCCGCAGCGTCCCCGTCGCCTCATCGACGAAAAGGAAGCCCACATCGTCAGGATAGAGGGTGGAGGCCAGGATCTCCGTCACCCGCCGGATCCACGCGTCCGCGTCGGTCGCCGCCGTGTCCGCCTCCACCACCTGGTGGAGGACCTCCAGCTCCAGGGCCCGCTGCTCCCACCCCCGCTCGGCCTCCCGGAGTTCCCGGCGCAACCCGGCGGCCACCGCCCCCGCCACCACCATAAAGCCGCCCGCCAGCGCCAGGACCGCCAGGGGGTAGGGCCGTCCCCGCAGGAGGATCCAGCCCGCGGCCCCGGCCGGCGGCAGGGGGCTCCCCCCGAGGGCCGCGGCCAGGCTGACCAGCCCCAGGCCCACCAGGATGGCCACCAGCCGGCCCGGGAGGACCACTCCGGCCAGAGCCGGGTGTAGGGCAAAAAGGAGCAGGAAGGGACTGGAGGCCCCACCCGAGGCGAAGACAGCGCACCCGAGGATCACCAGGTCGATGGCCAGCTGGGCCGCGACAATGGGGACCAAGCGCTGGGGGTGCTCCTGGACCCGATCCCCGGCCAGGAAGACCACCAGCGCCGACGCCCCGTTCACCCCGGCAGCCAGGACGAGGAGGCCCAGAACCCGGCCAAGAGGAACATCGGTGAGCCGGTGGAGGAGGATGAGGGCGGCCAGGACGATGCCCATGCCCACCCAGTGGATCTGGACCGCCCGCCGATGGGCCAGCACCATGCTAGGGAACGCGGATGAGGGCATCTCCACCGCCTCCGTCAGCCCGGCGCCTCGGCGGAGCGGCCTGCCGAAAGACCCATCCCGTTCCCCAGCTGCGCGCGAGGACAGGCCTCCAGGGTCGGTTGTCGTGAGGTGCGATTCGGCAGCTCGGCCCGCATGAGGTCTCCCTCGAAGCGCCGCAGCTTTGCGCCCCCGGCTTTCGCACGGGTTTGCCGTTTCGTCGGACCCCAGACCCCTGGGTTCCCCTCACCTTCCATATCGGCTAATGAGACAAATTCCTTGACCTGGGCCAGGGCCCCCTAGAACTGCAGGGCCACCCCCAGGACCATCCCCCGCCGCACGTGGTACCCCACCCAGGTGTACCCCGGCCCCTGCCGGAAGCCGGCCCCCAGGAGGAAGGTCGGCCGCACCCTCGTCTCCGAGCGGAACGGGGGCGAACCTCCGTACGCCCACGCCTGCCAGGCGAGCCCCACCCCCGTCCGGACATCGAAGGAACCGGATCGCACCAGGGTGAACCGGCCATACAGCTCCGTCTCCGGCCCCCGCTGGTACCACCCCGGATGGGGCTCCTCCCCCGTCAACCGGAGGCTGAAGCCCAACCCCAGGTCGGGGCTGCCCACATCGCCGCCGAAGCTGAAGATGATCCGGTGGGGCTCATCCGGATCGGGGCCCCAGCCCACATCCAGGCCCAGGTGGACCGAGGGCTCCCACGCTTTCGGCTTCGCCGGCGGAGCTGGAGCCGGCGGGGGCGGCGGGGGCGTGGGCCGGCCCACCCGGAAGGAGGTCCAGGCGACCGCCCAGTCATCGGCCGGCACCGTCCGGAGCTGGGAGCGGACCTTCGCCTCCAGCAGGCCCGCCGCGCCCAGGTCGGGGAAAGGCTCTTGGGCCCAGGCCCCCTCCCGGCTCAGCTCCAGAGGGGTGCGGCTGGCGATGATCTGGAGGTACTCCACCCCCGGCGGGCCCGCCGCCTCGAAGGCGTAGCCCCGGCGGGGCAACCGGTGGGTGCCCGCCCGGACCCGGTTCTGGCGGTCGAAGCGGTTGGGGAAGAGGAGAGAGACCCGCCCGTCGGCATCCAGGTTGTAGATGTAGACCCACGCATCCCGGTTGAGCCCGAAGCGGATGGTCACCTCGTCCCCCAGGTCGTACCGGCGCTGATCCGTCTCGATCCAAACCTCCAGCTCCCCCGGTTCGGGCTGGACGATGATCCCCAGGGGGAGCAGCTCATCCTCCTGCGCCTGCGCGTCCCCCACGCCCAGCCCCCACCCGGCCACCATCAGAGCGAAGAAGAGGAGAAGCTTCACGCCCCACCCACGCCAGACCTGGCCCAAAGATCCTCCTGTCCTCATCCACCCCATCCCTTCCACCCGCCCCACCCTCTTACCCTACAGTACGCCGGCCCGGCGCACCCTCCTTGGTCGGGGTGGCTGGGCCCGTCCAAGAAAGGGAACGGCCCCCGGCTCTGGGAGCCGGGGGCCTGCCGAACCGAGGTCAGCCGATGAGACCGCTGCCGAAGAGGGGGGCGAAGATGATGGAGACGATGGCCATCAGCTTGATCAGGATGTTCAGGCTGGGCCCTGCGGTATCCTTGAAGGGGTCGCCCACGGTGTCGCCCACCACCGCCGCCGCATGGGCGGGCGTCCCCTTGCCGCCGTGGTGGCCCTCCTCGATGTACTTCTTGGCGTTGTCCCAGGCCCCGCCGGCGTTGGCCATCATTAGCGCCAGGAGCACGCCGGAGGCGGTGGCGCCCGCCAAGAGCCCGCCCAGGGCCTCCTTGCCCAGGATCAGGCCCACGACAATGGGCACCAGGACCGCCATGCCGCCGGGCGCCACCATGGAGCGCAGGGCGGCGGCGGTGCTGATGTCCACACACCGGGCGTAGTCGGGCCGGGCCGTCCCCTCCATCAGGCCCTTAATCTCCTTGAACTGGCGGCGAACCTCAGTGATCATGGCGTTGGCCGCATGGCCCACCGCCTGCATGGCCAGGGAGGAGAAGATGAAGGGGAGGGTGGCGCCCAGGAGCAGGCCGATGACCACCCCCGGGCTCAAGAGGTCGAGGCCTCCCAGCTGCGCGGCCTGCGCGTAGGAGCTGAAGAGGGCCAGGGCCGTCAGGGCCGCGGAGCCGATGGCGAAGCCCTTGGCCATGGCCGCGGTGGTGTTCCCCACCGCATCCAGGTGGTCCGTCACCTCACGCACCTTGGGGTCCAACTCGGCCATCTCGGCGATGCCGCCGGCGTTGTCGGCGATGGGTCCGTACGCGTCCACTGAGACGGTCATGCCGGTGGTGGAGAGCATCCCCACCGCCGCCAGCCCAATCCCGTACAGCCCGGCCAGGGCATAGGCGATCCCAACCCCGATGGCCAGGAAGAGCATGGGCAGGACGGTGCTGGCCATCCCCACCGAAAGGCCGGCGATGATGTTGGTGGCCGTGCCGGTCACCGACTGCTGGGCAATGCCCTGCACGGGCTTGTAGTCGTAGGAGGTGTAGTACTCGGTGATGAGGCCGATCAAGACCCCCACCACCACCCCGGCGGCCACGGCCCCGAAGACCCGCACCCCCTCACCCGGGAGGAGCCAGACGGACGCCAGGTAGGTCCCGATCAAAGCCAGGATGGCGGCGGCAAAGGTCCCCCGCCGCAGGGCGCCGGCCGGGCCCCGGTCCACCCCCTGACGGACGATCCAGCCCGCCAGGATGGAGGCGATGATGCCCACCGCGCCCGTCACCAGAGGCAGGTAGATGTAGCCCAAGGAGACCCCGGAGCCGGCCACCCACGCGGCCCCGATGGCCATGCTGGAGATGATGGAGGCGACGTAGGACTCGAAAAGGTCGGCGCCCATACCGGCCACGTCACCCACGTTGTCGCCCACGTTGTCGGCGATCACCGCCGGGTTGCGGGGGTCGTCTTCAGGAATGCCCGCCTCCACCTTGCCCACCAGGTCGGCGCCCACGTCGGCCGCCTTGGTATAAATGCCACCGCCCACGCGGGCGAAGAGCGCGATGGAACTGGCCCCAAAGGCGAATCCGTTCACCACGTTGAAGGTGACAGGATCCGAAGCGCGCCCGAAGAGGGCCACCACCAGAGCCACCCCCGCCAGGCCCAGCCCCGCCACCGTCAGCCCCATCACCGACCCGCCGGCGAAGGCGACACGCAGCGCCCGCCCCAGGCCCTTGGTCGCCGCCTGGGCGGTCCGGGCGTTGGCGTGGGTGGCGGCCTGCATGCCGATGAAGCCAGCCAGGGTGGAGCAGATGGCCCCCAGCACGAAGGCAATGGCTGTCCGCGGGTCCATGGAGGCCGGCCAGAGCAAGCCGGACAGGAGGATGACCGCCGCCACGATCACGACAAAGTAGACGAGAATACCGTATTCACGCCTGAGGAAAGCCATCGCGCCCTCATGAATGGCGCTCTGGATGGAACGCATGCGCTCATTCCCAGGAGATTCGCGCAGAATGCCGCGGAAATAGGTGAGCGCCACCAGGAGCGAGAGCAGGCCCGCCCCGATGCCAGCCCATGGCGCCCATGAGGCAAGTTCCATCAACAACTCCTCCCTGATGAATGAGATGAGAGCGAAGATTGGTTTGGCAAGATACCAAAGAGGGCGAGCCGAAGCCCGCCCCCCACTGCGTTGCCGGACCTCTTAGGCGACCAGCGCGAGGCCCACGGCAAAGACCATGAGCAGAATGCCTAAGACCGTCATGGCCTGCTCCAGGAACCGGTCCAGGCCCTTGCTCTGCTCAAAGAACATCTGGGCGCCTCCGCCGATGGAGCCCAAGCCCTCGCCCTTGCTCCGCTGCAGAGCAAAGACCCCCATAAGCAGGATCCCGACGATCAACTCCAAGACCATCAGCGCCGTGGTCACGCCATCGCCCCTTTCCGCCCGCGGCACGTCCCTTCGGACAGACCACGCGGCCATTGTAACACAGGCCTTCCAAGGCTGGCAAGAATTCGGAAAACGGCGGGTGACCCGCCGTTTCCCCGTTACGAGGAGCTCTTCTCCCGGGCGGGGCCCACCTTCAGGGCGTTCCACCCGGCGTAGCGGGCCTGGTCGGCCAGCTCCTCTTCGATCCGGATCAGCTCGTTGTACTTGGCCACCCGCTCGCTCCGGCTGGGCGCGCCGGTCTTGATCAGGCCGCAGTTGGTGGCCACGGCCAGGTGGGCGATGGTGGTATCCTCCGTCTCCCCCGAGCGGTGGGAGAGGATGGCCGTGTAGCGGGCCCGGTGGGCCATGTCGACGGCCTCCAGGGTCTCGGTCAGGGTGCCGATCTGGTTCACCTTGACCAGGATGCTGTTCCCCACGCCCGCGGCAATCCCCCGGCTGAGCCGGCGGGTGTTGGTGACGAAGAGGTCATCCCCCACCAGCTGGACCCGGTCCCCCAGGGCCTTGGTCAGCTGGGCCCAGTCGGCCCACGCCTCCTCGTCCAGGGGGTCCTCAATGCTCACGATGGGATACTGCTCGATGAGGCGGGTGTAGAACTCGATCATCTCGTCGGCGTTCCGGGTCTTCCCCTCGCCCGGGAAGCGGTAGACGCCGTTCTCGTAGAGCTCGCTGGAGGCCACGTCCAACGCCAGGGCGATGTCCTCCCCCGGCTTGAAGCCCGCCTTCTCGATGGCCTCGACGATGACGTCGAGGGCCTCCTCGTTGGACCGTAGGTTGGGGGCGAAGCCGCCCTCGTCCCCCACCGCGGTGGAGAGCCCCTTCCCCTGGAGGACGCTCTTCAGGGCGTGGAAGACCTCCGCGCCCATCCGGAGGGCGTCCCGGAAGGTGGGGGCGCCGACGGGCATGATCATGAACTCCTGGATGTCCACCGTGTTGTCCGCGTGGGCCCCGCCGTTGAGGATGTTCATCATGGGAACGGGCAGGGTCCGGGCCAGGGTGCCACCCACGTACCGGTAGAGGGGCAGGCCCGCCGATTCGGCCGCCGCCTTGGCCACCGCCAGGGAGACGCCCAAGATGGCATTGGCGCCCAGGTTGCCCTTGTTCTCCGTGCCGTCCAAGTCGATCATGGCCCGGTCGATGGCCACCTGGTCCGTCTCATCCAGGCCCACCAGCTCCGGGGCGATCCGCTCGTTCACGTTCTCAACGGCCTTGAGAACGCCCTTGCCCAGGTAGCGATCGGCGTCGCCGTCCCGGAGCTCCACCGCCTCGAACTTGCCCGTGGACGCGCCCGAGGGCACGGCCGCCCGGCCGAAGCTCCCATCGTCCAGGTAGACGTCCACCTCAATGGTGGGGTTGCCCCGGGAGTCCAAAATCTCCCGCGCGTGGATCTGCTCAATCATGCTTCTCCGCCTCCTTGCCGGCCACCGGCCGCGGCGGCCATGGCCACGAAGCCCTCTGCCTCCAGGCTGGCCCCGCCCACCAGGGCCCCATCCACCTGGGGCTGGGAGACGAACTCCGCCACGTTGGCCGGCTTGACGCTTCCTCCGTACAGAATGCGCACCGCCTCAGCAACTTCGGCCGTAAAGAGCTCCCCAACCTGGTCCCGGATGAGGCCGGCCATCCGGTTGGCCTCCTCGCCCGAGGCATGCTCCCCGGTGCCGATGGCCCACACCGGCTCGTAGGCGATAACCACCTGGCGGGCCTGCTCAGGGGTGAGGCCCGCCAGCGCCGTGCGGACCTGGTTGGCGACGGTCGCGTCCGCCCGGCCCGCCCGCCGCTCCTCGATTCGCTCGCCCACACAGAGGATGGGCCGCACGCCGTGCCGGAGGGCCGCCTCCAGCTTCCGCCGGACCGCCTCGTTGGACTCGCCCAGCACGTGGCGGCGCTCCGAGTGGCCCACGATCACGTAGCGGCAGCCCAGGTCGACGAGCTGAGGTCCCGACACCTCGCCCGTGTAGGCCCCCTCATCCTCCCAGAAGAGGTCCTGGGCGCCCAGGGCGACGGGTGAGCCGGCCAGGGCCCGGCTCACCCGCTCCAGGTGGACGAAGGGTGGGCAGACGACCACCTCCACCTGGTCGGACACGGCCTGCGCGGCCAGCCCGCTGGCCACGCCCCGGGCCAGGGCCTCGGCCTGGTCCAGGGTCAGGTGCATCTTCCAGTTGCCGGCCATGAGTGGGCGCCGCATGGTCATCCCTCCGTCCGCGCAGCCAGGGCGGCCACCCCGGGCAGGGTCTTCCCCTCAAGGAACTCCAGGGAGGCGCCGCCGCCGGTGGAGACATGGGTCATCCGGTGGGCCACGCCCATCTGCTCCACAGCCGCCGCCGAATCACCCCCACCGATGATGGTGACCGCGTCGGCCTGGGCCATGGCCATGGCCACCGCCCGGGTGCCCCGGGCGAAGGGCTCCACCTCGAAGACGCCCAGGGGCCCGTTCCAGATGATGGTTCGGGCCTTGCGGACCTCGTCGGCCAGCAGCTTGGCCGTCTCCGGCCCAATGTCCAGCCCCTGCTTGTCCGCGGGGATCTGATCCGCGGGGACCACCTGGGTCTCGGCATCGGGCGAGATCTCGCTGGCCACCACCACATCCACGGGCAGGAGGAGCCGCACCTGCTTCGCCTCCGCCTGCTGGATCAGCTGGCGGGCCAGCTCCACCCGCTCCTCGTCCAGGAGGGACTGGCCCACCTCATACCCCTTGGCCTTGAGGAAGGTGTAGCCCATGCCGCCCCCGATGGCCAGCACATCCACCTTGTCCAGGAGGTTCTGGATGACGCCGATCTTATCCGAGACCTTGGCGCCACCCAGGATGGCCAAGAAGGGCCGGTTGGGGTTCTCCAGGGCGCCGCCCATGATCTGGATCTCCTTCAGCATGAGGAAGCCGGCGGCAGACGGAAGCAGGCGGGCGACCGCTTCCGTGGACGCGTGGGCCCGGTGGGCGGCGCCGAAGGCGTCGTTCACGTAGGCATCGGCCAGGGATGCGAGCTTCTGCGCGAAGGCGGCGTCGTTCTTCTCCTCTTCCGGGTGGAACCGGAGGTTCTCCAGGAGGAGCACCTCGCCTGGCTTCAAGGCTTGGGCCGCCGCCTCCGCCTCCGGCCCCACGCAGTCGTTCACCTTCCGGACGGGCCGGCCCAGGAGCTCCCCCAGCCGGTCCGCCACGGGGTCGAGCCGGAGGCTCTCCACCACCTGGCCCTTGGGACGGCCCAGGTGGGACATGAGGATCACCGCCGCCCCCCGGTCCAGCAGGTGCTGGATGGTGGGCAGGGCGGCCCGGATCCGGGTGTCGTCGGTGATGGTCCCGTCCTCACTCAGGGGCACGTTGAAGTCGACCCGGACCAGCACCCGTTTGCCTTCCACGGGCAGCTGGTCGACCGCCTGCACCTGCATGGCTCTCCCTCCTTGGCCTGGAGCTTGGGGCTCAGTCACGGGCCGCCATGTACTTGATCAGGTCCACCACCCGCATGGAGTAGCCCCACTCGTTGTCGTACCAGGACACGGCCTTGACCAGGTTGCCGTCGATGACGTTGGTCAGGCTGGCGTCGATGCTGGAGGAGTGGGGGTCGCCCTTGAAGTCCATGGAGACCAAAGGCTCCTCCACGTAGGCGAGGATGCCCTTCATGGGCCCTTCGGCCGCGGCCTTGAAGGCGGCGTTGACCTCCTCGATGGTGGTCGCCTTCTCCACCACCGCGGTGAAGTCCACGATGGAGACGGTGGGCACGGGCACCCGCATGGCGTAACCGTCCAGCTTGCCCTTCAGCTCAGGCAGCACCTTGCCCACCGCGCTCGCGGCCCCGGTAGTGGTGGGAATGATGTTCTGAGCCGCCGCCCGGGCCCGGCGCAGGTCCTTGTGGGGCAGGTCAAGGATCCGCTGGTCGTTGGTGTAGGCGTGGACGGTGACCATGAAGCCGTGCACGATGCGGAAGTTGTCGTGGAGCACCTTGACCATGGGGGCCAGGCAGTTGGTGGTGCACGACGCGTTGGAGACCACATGGTGGTTGGCCGGATCGTACTGATCCTCGTTGACGCCCATGACCACCGTCAGGTCCTCACCCTTGGCCGGGGCGCTGATGATGACCTTCTTGGCCCCCGCCTCCAGGTGCCACGCGGCCTGCTCCCGGGTGCGGAAAACACCGGTGGACTCCACCACGTAGTCGACGCCCAGATCCTTCCAGGGCAGCTTCTGGGGCTCCCGCTCGGCGAAGACCTTCACGTGCCGGTCGCCGATGCGGAAGCCGTCCTCCGTCGCCTCCACCTTCTCAGGGAAGCGGCCGTGGACCGAGTCGTACTGCAGCAGGTGGGCGAGGGTCTTGGGATCGGTGATGTCGTTGACCGCCACAACCTCGATCTCAGGATCCTGGAAGGCGCCCCGGAACACCAGTCGACCAATACGACCAAACCCGTTGATCCCAACACGGATCGCCATCTTTTCGACCTCCTCGTGTCGCTGAACCGTCCTCCGTGCCTGCCGCTAGGGTGCCCCGATCCCTGCTTCCGAGATCTCGGCGCGCAGGGAGAGCCGCCGCCGGTCCCGCCCCTCCAGGATTTCGAGAAGGGTCCGGGCCGCTCCCTCGTCGGTGATGAAAACATCCTGGCCGCCGCTGGAGATGACGGCCAGGGAGGCCTCCGCCTTGCTGCACCCGCCCCCCACGGCCACCACATGGGTGATCTGGGGGACGTCCTCGTGGCGGATGCCCACCGAGCTGGTGGTGTAGACCACCCGGCCTTCCCGGTCGAAGTAGAAACCGAAGGCCTCCCCCACCGCGCGCCGCTGCCGGAGGAGACGGATGGTCTCCGCGGGCAGCCCGCGGCGGCGGGCCATCTCCTCGGCCGGACCAATACCGTGGAGGAGGACATCGGCTCGCTTGATCTGTTCGAGCAACTCCCGGATGCGGGGCTCCGCCTGGACGGCCAGGACCGCCTCCTCCCCCAGGTCGTCGGGGATGTGCAGGAGGCGGTATTGGGCCCCTAGCCGCTGGGCGATGCGGGCGGCGACGGTGTTGGCTTGGAGCTCAACCTCCTCGCCGAGACCACCCCGGGCAGGCACCACGGTGATGTCCAGCGGTTCCCGGCTGGTGGGGAGGCTCTCGGCCACCTCGGCCAAGGTGGTCCCCCCCGTTACGGCAAGGGTCATACCGGCTTGGAGGATGCTCTGCAGATACTGGGCGGTGGCTCGGGCCAGCTCCTTTTTGACCGTCGGATCGTGATCTGAATCGCCTGGCACGATGATGATCCGCTTGAGGACCAGCCTCCGTTCCAGCTCCCGCTCGAGCTGGCTGATCCCCCGGAAGTCCCGGAGGTACTCCCGGAGGCTCTTGAGGATGGCCTCGCCCTCAGGGGTGATCCGCATCCCCTCGGGGTCGGAGACGATCAGACCCTGACGCCGGAGGAAGTCCATCTCTTTCCGGACCAGCCGCTCCGGCCAGTCCAGGTAGGCGGCCAGGGCCCGGCGTCCTACCGGTTGAGCGAAGGAGATGTGCTGGAGCAGAAGGTACCGGCGTTCGATGAGCTCCCCAGCCTCCGGCGCGATCCGACGCAAGAGTCCTGAATCGTCCACTTCCCGCTCCCCCCCGGGATGTCGGGCGTCCCGACGCGGGCGAAAATGGTCCCGGTCACGGACCGAGACACCACCCCTTCTCTATTCTCCCACGGGGGGCTCCCTCCTCCCCCGCTCCTGGGACGGGCTCTCGGGCGTCTGATCGAGGCCGGCCAGGCGGAGGAAGCGGCCCATGTGGTACTGGACAGCCGACTTGGAAAGAGGCGGCTCCAGCAGCTGGCCCAGCTCCCGCAACGAGAGATCGGGGTGGCGGAGGCGCGCCTGGGCCAGCGCCTGCTGGACCGGCGAAAGCTGGCTCAGCTGGCCCCTGGCCTGGAGGCGGTGGATCGCCTCGATCTGCCGGAGGCTGGCCGCCACCACCTTGTCCAGGTTGGCCGTCTCGGCGTTGACGATCCGGTTGACCCGGTTCCGCATCCCTTTGAGGGCCCGGCTGTTCTCCAGCTCCAGCACCGCCCGGGAGGCCCCGATCACCTGGAGGAAGGCGACCACGTCATCGGCGCCCTTCAGGTAGTGGAGCAGGCTCCCCCGCCGGCGGCCCGAGCCGGCGTGGAGGCCGCACTCCTCCAGGAGTTGGCCCACCAGGGCATGGACGGCGGGGCTGTCGCAGACCAGTTCCAGGTGGTAGGGCCGGCCCGGCCGGTTGACGGAGCCCCGGGCGAGGAAGACGCCCCGCAGGTAGGCCCAGGGGCAGTCAGCGCCGTAGGTGGCCGGGTGGGGGAGGGGTTGGGTG
>NZ_VSCV01000038.1:0-10838 GCF_047459355.1 Limnochorda sp.
ACTGCTACGCCATCCTGATTCTCGAATTTACACCATCATACCGGACACTACTGGCGACGATTCTTGGACTTCGCTCGGCAACGCAGTGTTTCCTGTTGGGTCTTCGCCCGGTGTTAGTGAAATCTCCTCGGGGTTATCGTCGTCTTGTGAATAGCGTGGCTGCCACATAGCCCAGTTCTCTTCCAGATGGTCTCTTCCCCGAGGCGTGATGCGCCACACGCCAACCGGTTCAGGGTACAAGAACCCCTCGTCGACCAATTGCTTGCGCGCCCACCGGATACGGTTGGGCCACACCGCTGCCCCAGTTTTGGCATAGCGTCTCAGTTTATCTTCCTGGGTCAATTCTGGGAAATATCGTTCTACCCGTGCGGTGGCTTCCTGAACCGAGAGTTCTCCACCTGCGTCGTTGATGACCCTCAACAGGGGAAGGCATATCGATCTCGTTACAGGGATTGCCACCTGTATACCCCCTTCGAGGGACCTAGTTCGAACAAGAACTTCGCTCTCCGGCTTGATCGTCCTCTTGCAAATCCGGCAGGGTCTCGACAGGGTCGCTAGCGGGATACGGTACGTTCAGTGCCGAATGAGAGCCAAAGATTTTGCCGACGTCGCGCGCTGGATTCAGGGCTCGTTGATCGGCTAGGGCATGCGCTGATCGGCGAGCGGCGGTTGCGGCGGGTAGACTCGGGGCTGGCCGACTCTGTTGTCACGGGGTGAGTCCGCACATGGCGAGCCTTGCACATCTTGGCACGTTGCTGCTGGGCGGCGCTCTGCAGATCTTGGGATTCGGCCGCTGGATGGTTGCACCAGCGGCTTGGCTCGCTCCCGTTTTCCTCTTGCACTATGCGCGGGAAGCGCCGCTCGGCGGCCTCGTCGTTCTTTGGCTGGTGCTAGCCCTGGCAGCGGGTGCAAGCAACCGGGGCGTCATTCCTCTGAAAGGCTTGGGCTACGGCGGCGTCGTCGCGGGCATCGCGGCCGCCATGACCGTGCCCTTCCTGATGGACCGCCTCTTTGCGGCACAGCCAGGCGGCGTCTGGTCCACCCTCGTGTTTCCGGTGACCTGGACGGCTGTGGGGTTCCTGACCGCTCGATTCAATCCGTTCGGCACTTGGGGCATGCTGGCCTACACCCAGCATGGCATCGGCCCTCTGATGCAACTGGCTTCCGTGACGGGCATCTGGGGCATCGACTTTCTCATCACTTGGTTTGCAGCTGTTGCCAACTGGGCGTGGGATCTGCACTTCGATTGGAGCTTGATCCAGAACGGCGTGGCCTTTTACGGGGCCGTTCTAGGTCTGGTGCTGGTGGGCGGTGGTCTGCGGCTCGCCCTGGCGCCCCATCGGGCGACGGTACGGGTGGCGGGCCTTGCCTGGCCCGAGGGAGTGCCGGAGTCGGGCGAGTACGAGCGGGTGCTCGCGGCCGTGTTCCGCCAGGCGATCGATGACCAAGTTCGGGAGAGCATGGCGCGCCTGCAGGAGGTCTTCTTTGAGCGCACCCTCCGGGAGGCCCGGGCTGGCGCCCAGATCATTCTCTGGTCCGAGGCCAGTGTGCTGGTGCTGAAAGAGGAGGAGGAGGCGCTCATCGAGCGGGCCAGGAGCCTGGCTCGGGCGAACAACGTGTACCTCTTGATGGGGCTGGCCGTTCTGTCCCCCGGAGCCAACCGGCCGCTTGAAAACAAAGCTGTTTTCGTCAGCTCGGCCGGCGAGGTGATGGCATCGTACAACAAGACCATGGCTGTTCCTGGGCTGGAGCGGCAGCTGATGACGCCTGGTACGGGCAGGATTCCTGTCGTCGAAACCCCTTACGGCCGCGTGGCTTCGCCCATCTGTTTCGATCTCGACTTCCCTCATTTGGTGCGGCAAGTGGGGGTGGCAGGGGCCGATCTTCTGCTGGTGCCGGCGGCGGACTGGGCGGCCATCACGCACCTCCATCAAGCCATGGCCGAGTTTCGCGCCGTCGAGAACGGGACGGCCATGGTACGGGTCACTCGTTCCGGCGGCTCGGGGGCGGTCGACCCGTACGGCCGCCGGTGCGCCTTCCTGGACAGCTATACGACTGAGGACGCGGTTCTGGTGGCCAACGTGCCGGCTCGGGCGGGTAGCCGCACCATGTACACGCGCGTGGGCGACCTCTTTGCCTGGCTATGCGTGTTTGGCGTCGCTGTCTTGGTCGTCCGGGCGGTGGCGGGAATCCTCGGGTAGCCGGGAGCCAGCGGGGCAAGGGAACCCTGGCGGTCAGCGATGCCCCGGTACTGGACGCCAGTAGAGGAGAGCGAGAGGCTGCATTCATGGCGACGATTTGCCACATCACGACCGCATGGGAATGGGCGCGAGCTCTGAAGGGGTGGCCGTGGAAGTACCTTTCCGTTCCCCAGTGCTCAGACCAGCCTGTGTGCACGAGGACGGCTTTGCTTGCCGTCGTCTCTGGCGCCATGGCCGGGGCCCTCTTCAGCCTGGGCGAGCGGAGAACGGTTTTCCCGTACGGCATGATCAACATGCTCTTTGAGTGGGGGGCCTTCGCCGCGGGGGGGCCGGTCTTTTTCGGGATCAAGGGGATTCCGCCATTAGATGCGGTGCGAAACCAGAGGTATTTGTGAGTTGCAACCGCAGCACACCGTGCTCTCTTCCTTGCGGAGCATGGATCCTAGTGCGCGCGGCAAGGCTTCGATCGCTAGAGCGGTGTACATTACAGTGGGCCCATGTACCGACGTGAGCTTGCCGCCAGGACAGCGCATATACCTTGAAATTCCAAAGACGTAGCCGCACCATCGTCACCATCGCCCGGCGAGACGGAGGGGATGACGGCACGAGGTGCCAGCGTCTGGCGTCATCTGTGGATGGCGTGGAGGAACGCCTGGGGCTCGTCGACGGCGAGGACGATCCGGGTGAACCGGACAGGCCGGCTGAACGGGAAAAGGCGTGCCGTCAAGGGCGCGCTGAGCCGCAGCTCGACCAACCCTTCCCGGTGGGGCACGAGATAGAGCGTGTCGTCCTTAGCAAGGTAGAGAGGCCAGGTCTGAGCCGCTGGTGTGACGTCGTGAGGGATGGTCGCCAGGGAATGGGCTGCAACGAGGATAGCGATGGGCACCTCCAGGCGGAAGTAACCGAAGTGGAGCAGAAGCCGGTCGCCGAGCAGCCGGTGCCGCGTGCGGAAGACCCGCATGACAGCGTGGACGATGCCTGTGAGAACAAGGAACCCGAGCCCCGCCGCCACGAACCGCCATGGCGGCGGGAGCACTAAGAAGAGCGCTACGACGACGGTTGTATCAAGGACAACCCACAGGCCCAGGGCGGCGGCCGCGCTTCGCAGGCCGACCGCGTGGCGATGGTAGCTGAACTCCACGGCACCTCCCTCCTCGGAGCGGGCCCGAGCAGTTGGAAACTTAGAATTCCTTCCTCGCATAGAGCCAAACCGAGACGCGCCAGGAGGCCAGCAGCAGGATGATAGGCGCAGTGGCCAGGACGAAAGGTAACGGCAGCTACTGTAGGAACTGAACGACGGCCTCCAACCCCTACAAATTGTACCTGGCGACCAGGTTGTAGACGATCGGGACGACCGTGATGAACAGGAGAAACACGACGAGGAGGCCGATCTGGACGACGGGCGCCGAGCCAGTCGTACGGGAAGACGACCGAGACGACGGCGATCGCGCTGGCTCAAGAAGGACCCCGGATCACCGGCCAGGTGATGCCTCCCTCGCACGCTCCGGGCATAGAATGCCGTGTCTTGGTAAATGGCTATGGCCGATGTCGGGGGCGTCCGACTCCCCGAAGGGAGCAAGTGAGCGTTTGCCTCAACGCGACCACGGTTTAGGAATTCGACTGAGACCAAGGACGGATACGGATATCGAAACAAAACGACGGCAATACGAGTTCCTGTAAGACATGTTGCAAGCCGTGAGGAGAACCATTTCTTGAAGGCCATTGGCGGGGCGGATATAATTGCCACATACAGTCACTCACTGAATGATCGGACTTGACCATGCAGCGACCAGGTGCTGGGTGTGTCCCGTGAGGTGCGGCTTCACTCCCGGACGACCAGCATCTCGGGCGGTTGGGGTTTGGACGACCGCTCGGCGCTGTGAAATGGCAGTACTTTACAAAAGCTCATAGTAGGCTCTGGGTAGGCTCTGGCAGCTGCTTATCGAGGGGAGGCGTCTCATCGCATGGTTCCAATCGTAGCAACACTCAACCGGGTTCCTGGTGGCACGATGCTCATCCCGCTCCTGCTGGGCTCCATCGTCCGCACCTTCGCCCCCGGGTTTCTTGAACTCGGCTCCTTCACCAGCGCCCTTTTCCGGGACAGCGCCCTGCCGCTGATCGCCCTGCTGGTCCTGGCGACGGGGGCTCAGCTCAACCTGCGCCAGAGTGGGCGGGTGCTGGCCAAGGCGGGCACGCTGGTCCTCTTCAAGACTTTCCTTCCGGCCCTGCTGGCCATCGCCTACGGCTACCTATTCGGCCTGGACGGCATCCTGGGGATCTCCCTGCTGGCGTTCATGGTGGCCTTCATCAACTCCAACGGGGGTCTCTGGATCGCCTTGGCCTCCCAGTACGGCGACGAGGAGGACCGGGGGGCGTACATCGCCAGCGCCCTGAACGATGGGCCCTTCTTCACCCTGCTCTTCCTCGGCTTGAGCGGCCTGGGGGCGATCCCCTGGCAGGCCCTGGTGGCGGCCATCGTGCCCTTCATCATCGGCTTCATCCTGGGCAACCTGGACGAGCGGTTCGCCAAAATGATGGAGCCCACCGCGTCCATCACCATTCCCTTCTTCGCCTTCGCCCTGGGGGCCGGCATCGATCTCCGCTCTCTGGCGGTGGGGGGTGCGACGGGGCTGATCTTGGGGGTGCTGGTCTCGGTGGTCACCGGATACCTGGGGGTCTTGGGGTACCGGCTGCTTCTGGGTGAGCGCTCGGCCGTCGGCTTCGCTGTGGGGACGACGGCGGGGAATGCGGTGGTCACCCCGGCCATCGTGGCCCAGGCGGACCCCCGCTTCGCTCCCTTTGTCGAGGTGGCTGCCGCCCAGATCGCCGCGGCGGTGCTGGTGACGGCCATCCTCACGCCCCTCCTCACCCACTACTTCCACCAGCGCTGGAGCGGCCAGCGTCCCGCGCCTTCGGGGGCAAGGGTCTAGGGCGCCTAGGAAGGAGAGGGGGCTATCATGGAGGCACCCTACGCGGTGATCGCTGACGATCTGACGGGGGCTGGCGATACGGGCGTCCAGTTCGCCCACGCGGGCTTGCGCACCCGGGCCCTGCTGGGGGAGTGGGATGCGGCCGCGGTGGGGGGCGTGGACGTGGTGGTGCTCAACACCGAAAGCCGCGCCCTGGGCCCTGCGGAGGCGTACCAGGTGGTGGAGCGGACCGCCGTGCGCCTGCGGGAGGCGGGGGTCGTGCCCATCTACAAGAAGATCGACTCCACCATGCGGGGGAACGTGGGGGCCGAGGTGGAGGCGGTGATGGATGTCTTCGGCCTCAAGCTGGCGGTCATCTGCCCCGCCTTCCCCGCCAACCGGCGCCTGGTGGCGGGCGGCTACCTCCTGGTGGACGGCCAGCCCGTCGCCCGGACCGCCATCGGGCGGGACCCGGTGGCCCCTGTGAAGATGAGCTCCATCCCCGCGCTCCTCGCGGCCCAGTGCCGGCGCCCCGTCCGCCACGTAGGCCTGGACACCCTGGACCAGGGCCGGGAGGCCCTCCGGCAGGCGCTCGAGCCACCGGCCGAGGGGGCCCTGGCGGTGGTGGACGCCGCCAGCGAGGCGGACCTGGCCGCGATGGTGGAGGCCCTCTTTGATGAACCGGGGGTGCTCTTCGTCGGGTCGGCCGGCCTGGCGGCGCCCCTGGCTGAGCGCCTCGCCCAGCGACGGAGGGTGGAAGAGGCCGAGGCGGGCGACCGCAGGGCCCCAGAGGCCCAGCCGCTGGTGGTGGTCGCCTGCGGTTCGGTCAACCCTGTTACCCGGGAGCAGCTGGACGAGCTGGTCCGCTCCGGCGACGTGACCGTGCTCACCGTGGATGTGGAGGCGGCCCTCCGGGGTGGCCCGGCCTGGGACGGGTGGCTGCAGGCGGCCCGAGGACAGATCCGCGCCGCGGCCGCCCGGCCGGGGCAGGCTTTGGTGGTGGCCACCCCAGGCGGGCGGGAGGATGTGGAGCAGGCTCAGCAGATCGGCGCCGGCCTGGGTCTGGAGCCGGCGGCGGTGGCGGGCAGGCTGGCCAACGCGCTGGCTGAGACCGTGATCCAGATGATGGACGAGATCGACCTCGCAGGCGTCATCGCCACCGGAGGTGACACGGCCCGGGCCCTCTTCGCCCGCCTGGGGGCGGCCGGCATCGACCTCAACTCCGAGGTTTTCCCCGGCATCCCCTACGGCACCCTGACCGGTGGGAGCCACCCGGGCCTGCGGGTGGTGACCAAGGCGGGGGGCTTCGGACCGCGCAACGCCCTGGTGGAGGCGGTCCGCTACCTGGAGAGCCTGCCCCTGTGAAGGAGGGAGCACGGGATGGCCAACGTGACTGAGCTGGAGCGAGAAGCTTCCACGGAGGAGCGAACCGCCCCCCAGCCCCAAGCTTCCGGTGGGGAGGCGAGGCCGGTCCTGGCCCTGACCATGGGGGACGTGGCCGGCATCGGGCCTGAGATCGTGGTGAAGGCCCTGGCCCGGCCCGAGGTCCACCAGCGGGCCCGCTGCCTGATCCTGGGCGACGTGGCCGTGCTGGAGAAGCACCTCCGCTTCTGGCCGGAGACGGCGCCGGTCCAGCCCACGGTCCACCAAGTCACCTCCCCTGCCGGGGCCCGCTGGGAGCCGGGGGTGCTTAACATCCTCCAGCCGGGTGAGCCCCTGGGCGAGGTGGCGCCTGGGCGGCTCTCGGCCACCGCCGGCCGGGGGGCGGTGGAGTTCGTCAAGGGCGCGGTGGAGCTGGCCAAGGCGGGGCAGGTGGCTGGGATTGTGACCGCACCCCTCAACAAAGCGGCCATCCACATGGCGGGCTTCCCGTACCCTGGGCACACCGAGCTCTTGGCCGAATCCTTCGGCGCCGCCCGCTACTCTTTGGTGCTCTCCGCCCGGGGCCTCTTCATCTTCCACGTGACCACCCACGTCAGCCTCCGGGAAGCCATCGAGCGGATCACCAAAGAACGGGTCCTGGCCCAGATCCGGCTCGCCCACCTGCTGGCCAAAGCCCTGGGCCAGGAGGAAGCGACCATCGCCGTTGCCGGCTTGAACCCCCACGCGGGCGAAGGGGGCCTCTTCGGCAACGAGGAGGAGGTGGCCATCGGGCCCGCGGTGGAGGAGGCCCGCGCGGCGGGGATCCCCGTTGACGGGCCGCTCCCGGCCGACGTCGCCTTCCCCCGGGCCGCCCAGGGACGCTACCGCTTCGTCATCGCCATGTACCACGACCAGGGCCACGCGGTCTTCAAGAGCCTCTACTTCGATGAGGGTGTTAACATCACCGTAGGTCTCCCCATCATCCGCACCTCCGTCGACCACGGGACCGCCTTCGACATCGCCGGCCAGGGTGTGGCCAACGAGGCCAGCCTGGTCCAGGCCATCGAGCTGGCCGCCCGCCTGGGTCCCAAGTGGGGAGAGATCTGGCGGGAGGCCCAGGCGTTGATCTAGGCCGTCCGTTCCATGGGCCGGACGGCGCCTGAACCCCCCGGCTGAGATCTGGATCTCGACGGGATCTCGTGAGAGGGTTCACCCGAGAAGAGGGGTCCCACCCGGGGCCTTCGCCCGGGTGGGATCGGTCTATCCTCACCCCCGGGAGGGATGGTCTCGTGTATGAAGGGAAGTCCAGTGTTGATGAGATTCGGCGCCGATTTGATCAGGATGTGGAGCGGTTCTCCAACCTGGAGACGGGCCAGAGTGCGACCATCGACGCGCCGCTTGCCCTCGACCTCGTCACCCAGGTGGTGGCCCGGCTCAACCCGAGCGCGACCGCCCTGCTCGACGTCGGGTGCGGGGCGGGGAACTACGCCCTCAAGCTCCTGCAACGCCTGCCCGGCCTCGACGTGACCCTCCTCGACCTGAGCCGGCCCATGCTGGACCGGGCCGTGGAACGGGTGACGCCGGCCACCACGGGGAAGGTGACCGCCATCCAAGGGGACGTACGGGAGGTGGAGCTCGGCCGGGAGCAGTACGACGTCATCTTGGCGGGGGCCGTGCTCCATCACCTGCGCGGCGATCAAGAGTGGGAGCACGTCTTCGCCAAGCTGTACGACGCCCTCAAACCCGGCGGGTCCTTCTGGATCGTCGACCTGATCACCCACGCCATCCCCCAGGTGCAGGAGGTGATGTGGGAGCGCTACGGCGCGTACCTGACCGGGCTGAGGGACGAAGCTTACCGGGATCACGTCTTCGCTTATATCGAGCGGGAAGACACCCCCCGGACGGTCATGTACCAGCTGGATCTGCTCCGGTCCGTGGGCTTCCGCGAGGTGGAGATCCTGCACAAGAACAACTGCTTCGCGGCCTTCGGCGGGGTGAAGGGCCCGTAGGACGGAGGACCGGCTGCCGCAGGACGGCGGGCCGGCGGCACCGCGTGTCGGAGGTGCATCCCATGCGATCCGAGGGCCCCAGGACACGGCGGCCGCCATCACCCGGGCGCTGAAGAGTGCGGCATCCGGGCCATTCCCTGAAGAGGTGCGCCCGTGAAGGGAGGGTTGATGTTGGAGCTCCGAGTACCTCCCGCCATCGTCTGGCTGGTCTGCGCGGTGCTGATGGGCCTTGCCAGCAGGCTGGCCAGCTCGCTGTCCATCAGCATTCCTGCGCCCCTGACGGCAGGCTTCATCGTACTCTGTGTGCTCAGCGGTTGCGGCATGGCCTGGCTGGCCCTCAACGCCTTCTACCAGGCCCAGACCACGACCCATCCCATGCATCCGGACCAGGCCTCGGCCCTCGTGACCGACGGCATCTACCGGTACACCCGAAACCCCATGTACCTCGGCATGACCCTGCTGCTCTTGGCGTGGGCCCTCTACCTGGCCAACTGGGCAGCGCTCCTCGGGGTCGCCCTCTTTATGGCCTACATCACCCGCTTCCAAATCATCCCCGAAGAGCGAGCGCTGCAGCGCATCTTCGGAGAGGAGTACGAGGCGTACCGGCGCTCGGTGCGGAGGTGGGTGTAGAGGGTTCGCGGGGACCATTCCACCGCTTGAGTGTGGAGAACATGGGACCGTGCTGGGGATCGCACGGAGGGTCCCTTGAGACATCGTGCGGGCCTGCGGGGTCACCCATTCTGGAAGCAGGGTCGGCGAGCTCTGGGCGCTAATCTGATGAAGGTCTTCACCCTACGTTTCCAAGCAGAGGTGCTGAACCGTGGCCTCTTACGTGATGCATGAGAATCACGGCAGCATCACGGCGGAGCTGCAGTCGGACCAGGTAGTCTTGAGTGCGTCCCAAGCCTTGAGCGCGCTGGCGGAAGGGCGGGCAGCGGCCACGAGCTAGATCCTGCCCGTTGGGGGGCGTCGGCAGGATGACGTGCATCGATTCAATCTGCCTTTGGGAAGTGCGTTCATGAACATCGCAGTGATTGGCGCAACGCGTGGGATCGGTCTCGAACTGGTGAGAGCGGCCCTGGAAGAAGGGCACGAGGTCACGGCCCTCGTTCGCTCCCCTGCCCGGATGCCGATGAGCCATCGCCGCCTCCACGTGGTCCCTGGGGATGCTCAGGATCCTGACGCCGTGGCGAAGGTGGTCCTGGGGCAAGATGTCGTCTGCGACTGCCTGGGCACGAAGAACGTGTTCACGAAGACCACCCTGTTCTCGCAGAGTGCCGCGAACCTGGCGAAGGCGCTCAAAGCCGAGCAGCTCCTCATCGTCGTCACCGGAATAGGCACCGGAGACAGCCGGGGGCACGGTGGCCTTCTTTACGACCGCCTGATGCTCCCGCTGGTCCTCCGCAGGATCTACGCCGACAAGGAACGGCAAGAACGCATCATCATGAGCCAGGTTGCGCGGTGGATCATCGTCCGTCCCGGCATCTTGACCCATGGGCCCCGAACGGGGCGTTACCGCGCCCTGACGGAGTTGCGGGGGATCCGCGGGGGAACGATCTCACGCGCGGACGTCGCCGACTTCATCCTGTCGCAGGCGAAGACGCCCACCTTTCTGGGCAAGACACCCTTGCTGATCTACTGATCCCTGGCAAGATCCATCCCTGTGGGCAGCTGAGGAGGGTGAGGGACGGTTACCGGGTGCCGAGGATCCCGGCCGGTCAACAACGAAGGACGGAAGCATCTGTTTCCAGGGGGAGGGGCCACAGCGTGGTCGAGCACATTGTGCTTTTCAAGCTGAAGCCGGAGACCACCCAGGCTGAGAAAGAAGAGCTGCTACGGAAGCTGCGCGGCCTGGAAGGTAAGATCGAGGGCATGGTCAGCCTCTCGGCAGGTGAGAGCTTCACGAACCGACATCAGGGGTACACCATCGGGCTTGTCGTCCGCTTCGAGGATCGGGAAGCCCTCGAACGTTACGGGCCGCACCCGGAACACGTGCCCGTGAAGGCGTACGTCGACCAGGTGTGTGAAGACGTGATCGCCGTGGATTACGAGATTTGAGCTCCAGCGACAGAATGGCGTGGCTGGTGGAGATCCAGCAAGGCGGAGCCGTGCCCTTCCTGCGAGGATGGAGCCATACCACACCACGGTGAACGTGATCCACCAGCCCCTGACCCGGACCGCTTCTTCGGCTTCCTTGGGGGTTCCGGGCCGGGTGATGGCCGATCCAGAGGGAGTGGGTCGGAAGGTTGCTCCCGAGATCGGCTCTCACCGGCTCGTGGTAACGCCAGTCTGGACGGAGTGTTTTGGTGAACACGAACACGAAGCGAACATCTGGGGGTGCAAGCGGCTTGGAATGC
>NZ_VSCV01000039.1:0-10792 GCF_047459355.1 Limnochorda sp.
GGCAGGGGGATACCTTCTTCCGCCTGGCCCAGCGGTTCGGCGTCACCGTCGACCAATTGATCGCCGCCAACCCAGGGGTGGATCCCGATCGCCTCCAGATCGGCCAACAGATCTGCATCCCCGGCGTGGCTCCCCCGGGCTGCGAGGGCGGGTTCCTGTACACCATCCGCGCCGGCGATACCTTCTTCTCCCTGGCCCAGCGCTTTGGTGTGACCGTCGATGAGCTGATTGACGCCAATCCTGGGGTCGATCCCGACGCGCTGCGGATCGGGCAGGAGATCTGCATCCCCACCGAGCCGCCCGGACCCGAGTGCCCCGGGGGAACCCTCTACACCATCCGTTCCGGGGATACCCTCTTCAGCCTGGCCAACCGGTTCAACACCACCGTGGACGCCATCCTGGAGGCCAACCCCCTCATCACCGACCCCGACAACCTCCGGGTGGGCCAGATCATCTGCATCCCGGGTGCGAGCAGCTAGCTGGGATCTTGAGGCGAGATGGAAGGCCGCCGGGGGTGTGGGCCCAGAAGACCAAGACCCCGCGGGCGCCGGCGCCCGCGGGCACCTTGCCTGGAGGCCGGGGCTGGGGTCAGCCCTCTCCCAGGTAGGCGCGGCGGACCTGGGGATCCTCGGCCAGCTCGTGGGCGGGGCCTTCCAGCACCACCCGGCCCGTCTCAAGCACATAGGCGTACTGGGCCAGCTTCAAGGCGGCCCGGGCGTTCTGCTCCACCAGAAGGAGGGTGCACCCCTCTTGGTGGAGCTGGGCCAGGGCCCGGAAGACTTCCTGCCGGAGGGCGGGCGCGAGGCCGAGGGAGGGTTCGTCCAGGCAGAGGATCCTGGGGTTGCTCATGAGGGCCCGTCCCACCGCCAGCATCTGCTGCTCCCCGCCCGAAAGGGTCCCGCCGCTTTGGCGGCGCCGCTCGTACAGACGGGGGAAGAGCCGGTAGACCCGGTCCAAATCGGCCGCAATGCGGGCGGCGTCCGTGCGGTGGTACGCCCCCATCATCAGGTTCTCCGCGACGGTCAGATTGGGGAAGATGCGCCGGCCTTCGGGCGCCATGGCCACCCCCAGCTGGACAATGCGGTGGGGCTTGAGGCCCCCGATCTCCTGGCCCCGGAGCCGGATGGCGCCCGCACGGGGACGGACCAGCCCGGTGATGGCCCGGAGGGTGGTGGACTTGCCGGCGCCGTTGGCGCCGATCAGGGTGACGATCTGGCCCGGCGCGACCCGGAGGGAGACCCCTTTCAGGGCGTGGATCGCCCCGTAGGAGACGTGGACGTTCTCCAGCTCCAGCAGGGGCGCGCCCGTCTCGGAGGCCGGTTCAGCCAATGGTGCGGTGACGTGGCCGTTCCTCATGCCTCTTCGTCCTCCCCCAGATAGGCTTCGATCACCCGCGGGTGGGTGCGGATCGCTTCGGGACTTCCCTCCGCGATGGTGACGCCGTGGTCCAGCACGTGGATCCGCTCGCAGATACCCATGACCAGCTTCATGTCGTGTTCGATGAGGAGGATGGTGAGCCCGAAGCGCTCCCGGATGCGCCCGATGAAGGCCGTCAAATCCCGGGTCTCCTCGGGGTTCATGCCGGCGGCCGGCTCATCCAAGAGGAGCAAGCGGGGCCGGGTGGCCAGGGCCCGGGCGATCTCCAGGCGGCGCTGGAGACCGTAGGGGAGGCTGGAGGCTTCCGCGTCGGCGAAGCCCTCCAGGCCCACCTCCCGGAGGAGTTCCATGGCCTGCTGGCGCATCGCCTCCTCCTCCCGGGTGTAGGCCGGGAGCCGGAAGAGGGCGCTCCACAAGGAGGCTTGGAGCCGCACGTGATGGGCCACCAGCACGTTCTCCAGCACCGTCATCCCCTTGAAAAGGCGGATGTTCTGGAAGGTGCGGGCGATCCCCAGGGCGGTGATCCGGTTGGGGGCGAGCCCTGTGATCTCCTGGCCGGCAAACCAGATGCGGCCCCGGGTGGGCTTGTAGTGGCCGGTGATCATGTTGAAGACGGTGGTCTTGCCCGCGCCGTTGGGTCCGATCAGCCCCACCAGCTCGCCCTGGCGGAGGCTGAGGCTGACGTCGTTCACCGCCCGCAGCCCGCCGAAGGTCATGCTCACCCCTTCCAGCTTGAGAAGCGGCGGGGCAGGCGCCTCGGCGGAGGCCTGCAGCGGGCCAGGCCAGGGATCGGTGCTGGCCGCCACCGGGACGGCGGGCTCGGAGGAATGGCGCGGCTTAGAGGTGAGGTGCACGGCTCTGCCTCCTTCCTGGCAGCCGGCGGAGGAGCAGGTCCCACGAGAGCTCGCTGCGGCCGAAGAGGCCCCGCCGGTAGAAGATCATCAGGAAGACCAGAAGCAACGAGAAGACCACCATCCGCATGCCCGGGATCCCCGGCACCAGCCAGGGCCCGATCCGGGTGGGCGCCTCCAAGAAGCGGAGGCCTTCCTGGAGGAAGGCGAAGATGAGCGCGGTCACCGCCGAACCCGTCACGGAGCCCAACCCGCCGAGGACGATGATGATCAGCAGGTTGAAGGTCATGGTGAAGGTGAAAAGGGTGGGGGAGATGGTGGTGATCAAGGTGGCCAGCAAGGCCCCGGCGATGCCGCCCAAGAAGGCACTGAGGATGAAGGCCAGGAGCTTGGTCCGGAAGATGTTGATCCCCATCGCCTCCGCCGCCACCTCATCCTCCCGGATGGCCCGCATGGCCCGGCCGAAGCTGGAGGAGGCCAGGTTCCGGACCAAGAGGAGGGTGGCGACGGCCGCGCCCCCGGACCACCACAGGTTGGTGTACTCGGGGATGGCCTTGATCCCCAAAGAGCCGTTGGTCAGAGGGATTAGGTTGTTGGCCAAGACGAAGATGATCTCGCCGAAGCCGAAGGTGGCGATGGCCAGGTAATCGCCCCGGAGCCGCAGGGAAGGGTATCCCACCAGCAGGCCCCCCAGCGCGGCCACCAGCCCCGCGGCCAGCAAGGCCACGATGAAAAGGTGCCCCGGGAGGCTGAAAGCGTTGAAGGGCCAGACCAGAGGCTGAAGGAACCAAACCATCTGCTTCTGGGTGAGGGGCAGCATGAGGAGGGCGGCCGTGTACCCGCCCAGGGCCATGAAGGCGTTGGGCCCCAAAGAGAACTGGCCGGCGATCCCGTTGACCAGGTTGTACCCCACGGCCGCCACCACGTAGACGAAGGCGGTGTTGAGGATCCGCTGGTAGTAGGGGTTGAGGTTGCCCTCGGCCCACGCAATGAAGAGGGCGAAGAGCCCGAGGACGGCCAGGGTTAAGAACGTCTCAAGGCGACCACGCATCTCACACTTTCTCCTTCAAGGGCGCGCCCAGAATGCCCGTGGGACGTACCAGCAAGAACAGGATCAAGAGCGCAAAGATGACCGCGTCCCGGTAGCCGGAGTGCATGGGGAAGAAGGCGACGAAGAGGATCTCCACCATGCCGATGAGGAACCCCCCCAGGGTGGCGCCGGCAATGCTGCCGATCCCGCCGACAACGGCCGCGGTGAAGGCCTTCCAGCCCGGATAGACGCCCATCAGGGGCTGGATCTGGGGGTACTTGAAGGCCCACATGATGCCGCCCGCGGCGGCCAGGGCCGAGCCCACGGCGAAGGTATACGAGATGACCCGGTCCACGTCCACGCCCATGAGCCGGGTGGCCTCCATGTCGGTGGCCACCGCCCGCATGGCCATGCCCACCTTGGTCCGGTAAACCAAAAGGAGCAGGAGCGCCAGCAGGACCAGGGCCAGGACGGGCACCCAGAAGCTGACGCCCAAGACGTTGGCCCCGCTGATCTGGTAGACTTGGGTCATCACCGCCGGCCGGGGGAAGGCCTTGGGGCGGGCGCCCAGGGCGACAATCGCCCCGTTCTCCAAGAGAAAGGCGACGCCCACCGCGGTGATGAGGGCCGAAATGCGCGGCGCTTCCCGCACCGGACGGTAAGCGGCCCGGTCGATCAGCATGCCCACGCCGGCGGCCAGGAGCATGGCCCCTGCCAGGGCGAGGTACCAGGGGAGATGGAAGAGCGCTACCAGGTAAAAGAAGAGGTAGGCGCCCACCATGAAGACGTCCCCGTGGGCAAAGTTGATCAGCCGGAGGATGCCGTAGACCATGGTGTAGCCGATGGCGATCAGGGCGTAGAGGCTCCCGAGGGAGACCCCGTTGAAGAACTGCTGAACGAAGGTCTGAAAACTCATCTCCGACCCGCCTTCTGCACCGTTGGTCCCCGCCTGGAGGGTGGCCGGTGGCCGGGGAGGTTCCTCCCCGGCCACCAATCCCTGTTTCCTGGGTTTACTGGCTGGCCAGTGCCTGCAGTTCAGGCGGGTAGACGGTGGTCATGTACCGGAACTCGCCGCCCTCCACCCGCCGGATGACCACAGGCTTGATGGCGTCACCGTTTTCGATGATGACGGGCCCGGTCACCACCTCCAGGCCGTGGATCGCCTCCAGCTGGTCCCGGATGGCCGCCGGGTCGGGGCTGCCCGCCTGCTCGATGGCGTGGAGGACCATCAGGTAGGCGTCGGCCGCGAGACCTCCGAAGGAGTTGGGCTCCTTGTTGTAGAGACGCCGGTAGGTCTCAATGTACTGGCGCCCCAGGTCGGTCACGGCCGCCTCCTCGTGCCAGAAGGCGGTGTGCATCAGGCCCTCCACCGCCTCGCCGCCGATCTCGAGGAGCTCGGGGGCGTCCGCGCCGTCGCCCGAGAGAATGGGCTGGGTCAAGCCCAGCTCCCGGGCCTGCCGGGCGATGAGCGCGTTCTCGGTGTAGTAGTTGGGCACGTAGAGCAGGTCGGGGTTGGCGTTGGCCACCGCCGTCAACTGGGCGGTGAAGTCCTGGTCACCGGTCCGGACGTACGTGGTGACCACCACCTGACCGCCCAGGCGCTCGAAGGCTTGGGTGAAGTACTGGCCCAGGGCGACCGTGTAGTCCTGGGCGATGTCGGAGATGACCGCCACCCGCCGGGCGCCCAGGTTCTCGTAGGCGAACTGCGCGGCGATCTCTGCCTGGTAGTTGTCGGTGAAGCAGGCCCGGAAGACGTGGGTCCGCCCCTGGGTGACGAGGGGGTTGGTGGTGGAGGGACCGATGATGGGGATGCCGGCCTGCTCCGCGATGGGTCCGGCCGCCAGGGCGTTACCGCTGGTCATGGTGCCGATGATGGCCACCACACCTTGGTTAATGAGGCGGGTGGTCGCGTTGGCCGCCTCCACCCGGTCACTCTTGTTGTCGACCAGGATCACCTCGACAGGTCGACCCAGGACCGTGTCGTACCCCATGCTCCGAATGGTCTGGATCCCTTCCCAGCCCATCTGCCCGTAAGCGGCCGTGGCGCCCGTCATCTCAAAGTTGACGCCGATCCGAATGGGCTCCTGAGCGCCCACGGGGCTTGCCAACAGGCCCAGGACGGCGAAGAAGACGACGGCTCTCGCCCAACTGCGCACGAGGATCCCTCCTCGATGGATTGGTCATTGGACGATCGCCCTCCCGACGGGCCGCCGCTCCGGCCAGCGCCCAGAATGGGGCGGCCAACCCGCCTGAGGGCCAGATTCCCCCAAGAGCTATGAAAGGTGAGGTTCGTTCCGAAGAGACGATTTCCTTCCCAAGGAGAACGAAGGCGGGAGCAAAACGAGAGGGGTCGCTCGCAGAAGTACGATTGTGACGACAGTCACGGAGTGGTGCGGACGAAGCTCGTACCGCGATGGCCCGATTGGGTCCGGGCTGAAAGGCGACACCATTGGCAAGATCAGGAAGGACGAACGGAAGTGAACGGAGAATAACACATTCAAACACAAAACAAACGCAACCGCACGGACTTGCACGGTCCGGATGGGCACGGCATGACCCGTTCCCGCGGCGGGTTGGAGGGAGGCACGGCGAGTGCTGGCCGCGGAGCGGAGACATCGAGTGCTCCAGGAGGTACGCCACCGGGGCGAGGTCCAGGTGAAGGACCTGGCCCGGCAGCTGGGCGTCTCGGCCATGACCGTCCGGCGGGACTTGGCCTGGTTGGAGAAGGCGGGCCTGATTCGCCGGATCCACGGCGGCGCCGTGGACCCGCGCCTGATGGTGCAGGAAGTGCCCCTGCGGCGGAAGTCCAGCCAAAATCGGGAAGAGAAGCGGGCCGTGGGGCGCTTGGCCGCCACGCTGGTGCAAGCCGGGGAGACCCTCATCCTTGATGCGGGTTCGACGGTCTTGGAAGCGGCCCGGGCCCTGCGGGTGCGGCCCCTCAAGGTGGTCACCAACGACCTGGTCACCGCCATGGAGCTGGCCGACCGGCCCGATCTCAGCCTCTACGTGACCGGCGGACAGGTCCGGCCCCAGGTGTACAGCCTCCAGGGCGCCCCCGCCTCTGGGTTCTTGGAAGGGATCCGCGTTCACCTGACCTTTCTGGGGGCCGACGGGATCGATCCCGACCAGGGCATCTTCACCACCAATCTGGAGAAGGTGGCGGTGAAACGGGCCATGATCCAGGCGGCCCGGCGGACCTACGTTTTGGTCGACGCCACCAAGCTGGGCACCCGGGGGTTCGCCCGGGTCGCCGCCGTCCACGAGGTGACCGGAATCATCACCACCGACCGGGCTCCCGCCCGGGTGGTGGAGGCGCTCCGGGAGCTGGGCCTGGAGGTGCTCCTGGCCCCGATGGAAGAGGGGGGCGACAACCCATGACGGCAAGAGGGTTCAGCCTGGGCGTGGTGGCCGACGACCTGACGGGAGCCAACGCGACGGGGGTTGGCCTGGCTGCCTTGGGGATGGAGGTCTGGTCCGTGTTGGACCCGGGGGCGGTGTCCGAGTTGTCGGGTCCGGCCCAGGCCCTGATGGGGGTGACGGAGAGCCGGGCCATTCCGCCCGATGAGGCGGCCAGCCGGGTGCGTGCCGCCACCGAGGGGCTCTTGGCGGCGGGGGCGACCACCTTCGGCAAGCGGATCGACAGCACCCTCCGGGGCAACCTGGGGGCGGAGCTGGAGGCGATGCTGGCCGTCCTCGACGGTGCAGGCCATCCTCACCTGGCCCTGGTGGTGCCCGCGTACCCAGCCTCGGGCCGGGTCGTGGCCGGAGGCTATCTCCTGGTCCATGGGGTCCCCGTTCAGGAGACGGGCGCGGGCCGGGACCCGAGCGCTCCCGTGCGGAAGAGCCAGGCGGCCCAGGTGCTGGCCGAGCAGACCCGGCTGCCGATGGAGCTTGTGGAGCTGGACCGGGTCATGCAAGGCCCCGAAGCCGTCCGGCACGCCTTGCACGAGGCGACCCGCCGCGGGCGGCGGGTGGTGGTGGTGGACGCCACCACCGACGCTCACATCGAGACCATCGCCCGGGCGGCAGTCGCCTTGCCCCAGCCGGTGCTCAGCGTTGATCCCGGGCCCTTCACCACGGCCCTCGCCCGGGTCCGCCTGGAACAGGCAAGCCTCCTCCGGGAGCTGGCGGCCGAAGGGCCCGAGCCCGCGGCCACCCCAGCTCTCGGACCCTACCTGGCGGGGGCGGTGGGCAGTGTGACCGACCTCAGCCTCCGCCAGGTGGCCGCCGCGGCCAAAGCCGGCGTCATTGAACCCATCTCGGTCCCCCTGGCCGAGTGGGATTTGGCGGCGGTACCATCCGATGAGTCGCTGCCCGAGGCCGCGGCCCGGGTGCTGGAGGCGGCTCTCACCAGCCTCCGGGCCGGCCGGCGGCCGGTTCTGGTCACCCATGCCCCAGGCGCGCCGCTCCTCCCGCCCCATGCCGCCCGTTCGGTGGCCCGGGTGGTAGGCGCTTTGGTGGCCGCCCTGGCTCGGGCCGCGGCGGCGCAGGGCACGCCTTTGGGGGGGCTCTACTTGAGCGGCGGGGACATCACCGTGGCCACCTGTCGGGCTCTGGGGTCGGCCGCCTTGCGCTTGGAAGCCCAAGTGGAGCCCCTGGTGGCCCTGGCCCGTCTTGACGGGGGCCCCCACGCGGGGCTGGTTCTGGTCACCAAGGGCGGCCTGGTGGGGGATGATCAGGCCCTGGTCCGGGCGATGGAGGCTTTGGCCTGTCGGGTGGCCCAAGCTTCTCAAGGGTACGGGGCGCCCGCCTCCCCGTCCATGGGGGCAACGGGGAGCTTGGTGCCGCCTTTGGGGTGGGCATGAGTGGCGCCCGGTACGGTGCAGAAGGAGCGTGATGGTGTGACGGTTTCCGTGGAACGGCCGATCCTGGCCATCACCGTGGGTGATCCGGCTGGGATCGGCCCCGAGATCACTCTGGCGGCCCTTCAGGACGAGCGGGTTCCCCAGCGGTGCAGGCCCTTGGTCTTGGCCGAGCCAGCGGTCTTGGAGCGGGTCCGCCCGCTGGTGGCGCCCGAACTCGAGTTCCATGTCATTGCCGATCCCGCCGACGCCCGGTATGAGCGGGGGCGGGTGGACGTTCTGAGCGTGATGCCTGTCGATGGCGACCGGCTCCACCGGGAGGTGCCTTTTGGCCAGGTGAGCCGTCTGGCAGGCGAGCTGAGCTTCGCCTGGATCCGCCGGTCCATTGAGCTGGCCCAGGAGGGTGTGGTGGACGGGGTGGTGACGGGCCCCATCAACAAAGAGGCGATCCAGGCGGCCGGGGTCCCCTTCATCGGCCACACCGAGATGTTTCAAGAACTGACAGGCTCGGCCACCAGCCTGACCATGTTCCAGACCGGTTCGGTCAAGATCTTCTTCCTGACCCGCCACGTGCCGCTCCGGGTGGCGTGCGAGATGGTGAAGAAGGACCTCATTCTCAAGACCCTCCGGGAAGTGGCCCATTACCTGACCATCCTGGGCCATCCCGACCCGGAGATCGCAGTGGCCGCCCTCAACCCCCACGCTGGGGATGGGGGACTCCTGGGCACCGAGGAGCAGGAAGAGATCCTGCCGGCCATCGAGGCGGCTCAGGCCGAGGGGATTCGGGCCGTCGGCCCCGTGCCCGCCGATTCGGTCTTTGTTCAGGCGGCCCGGGGGCGGTATGATGCGGTTCTCTCCCTCTACCACGATCAAGGCCACATCGCTTCCAAGGTCTTGGACTTCGAGGGGACCATCAGCATCACCCTGGGCTTGCCCTTCATCCGCAGCTCGGTGGACCATGGCACCGCCTTCGACATCGCGGGCCAGGGCCGGGCGCAGCATGAAAGCATGGTGAAGGCCATTCTGGCCGCCGCCGAGTACGCCCCCCGCATCCGGGCGGCCCGGCGGTAGGCCTGGAGAAGGATCGCGCCCGGAGGCGGCCATGCTTGACCGCTTCCGGGACGATCCCAGACAAGACAGCAGAAACGCTTTGGCTCCCGGGGGAGGGACAGAGGCCCATCACGCCCTGGCCAGGCACCCATCCAAACGGCTGGCTGCCATTCCACCAAACGAAGGGAGGATGTTGTTGGATGGAAGCCGCATCCGGGTTCCAGCTGATCCTCGCCCTGGTTGTGGGCATTGCCCTGCTGGTCTGGCTGATCCTCAAGACGAAGGTTCATGTCTTCCTCGCCCTCATCCTCAGCGCAGCCATCACGGGGCTGATCGCCGGGCTGGACGCTGGTCAGATCGCCGGCACCATCTCCAGCGGTTTCGGCAACACCCTCGGGAACATCGGGGCGGTCATCGGCTTGGGCGTGATGATGGGGAAGCTCCTGGAGGTCTCGGGGGCGGCGGAGCGGATGGCCCTCTCTTTCCTCAACCTCTTCGGACGGGGACGGGAAGAGTGGGCCCTCGCCTCCACCGGGTACGTGGTCTCCATCCCCATTTTCTGTGACTCGGGCTTCGTGATCCTCTCGCCCCTGGCCAAAGCCTTGGCGCGCCAGACGGGCCGTTCCGTGGTCACCCTGGGCGTGGCCTTAGCTGCCGGTCTGGTGGTGACCCACCACGCGGTGCCGCCCACCCCCGGCCCCTTGGCGGTGGCGGGCCTCTTCGGCGTCGACCTGGGTCTTATGATCCTGTACGGGTTGCTCTTCGCCATCCCGCCTCTGATCCTCATGGTGCTCTACGCCCAGCGTCTCGGCCGACGGCTGGAACCCGATGATCGGGTGGTGGCCGGGCAGGTGGTGGAGGAGGCCCCCAGTGAGGCGGCCGCGGCCCGTGATGAGGCCAGCCTCCCCTCGGCGACGGCGGCCTTCGCCCCCATCATCGTCCCGCTGGTCCTCATCTTCGCCAATACCTTGACCACCGCGCTGAGCGCCGAGGGCTGGTGGGTTGGCTACGTCAAGCTCCTGGGGAGCCCGGTGGTTGCCGTGGCCATCGGCCTGCTGCTTGCCATCTACGGCCTCTCCCGGGAGGCGTCCCGGGATCAGGTCATCCAGTGGATGGAGCAGGGCATCGCGTCGGCCGGCACCATCATCCTGGTGACGGGCGGCGGCGGGGCCCTGGGAGCCGTGCTCCAAGCCAGCGGCATCGGCGACTACTTGGCGGGCACCATCGCCGCCTCGGCCCTCCCGGCGGTGCTCTTGCCCTTCATCGTGGCCACCATCGTCCGCATCGCGCAAGGGAGCGGGACCGTGGCCATGATCACCGCCGCCTCGGTGACGGCACCGATGCTGGCCGGGACGGGGACCAACATGGTGCTCGCCGCGGTGGCGGCCACCCAGGGGGCCATGGTGCTCTCGTACTTCAACGACTCCTACTTCTGGGTGGTCAACCGGCTCCTCGGCATCACCGACGTGAAGAAGCAGCTCCAGACCTGGTCGGTGCCCACCACCCTGGGCTGGGCCACGGCGTTGGTGGTGCTCCTGGTGGCCAGCCTCTTCCTGTGAGGGGGCTCGGGGGAACGACCTCCTGGGGGAGGAACGGCCGCGTGGGGCGGGACCTCGGGTCCCGCCCTACCTTCTTTGCCCCCCGGCTCCGGAACGAGAGGGTGCCGGCCCATCCCGGCCCGC
>NZ_VSCV01000040.1:0-10725 GCF_047459355.1 Limnochorda sp.
GACGACAGTGTTGAAGGCTCCGCCCAAGGCTTCGCCCTGCGCCTGGGCGCGCGGCTGGGCCTCACCCCCTGGCTGACCGCGGGCGCCGTGATCCACGACGTGGTCAACACCACCACGTGGAAGGGCGTCGACCGAGAGACCCCCGAAGCGAGCTGGCAGGTAGGCGTTCAGGCCACCCCGCCTCTTCTGGGCCTGACCCTCGCGGCGGACCTGGACAGTGACCAGCTTCTCCACGTGGGGGGCGAGTGGCGGATCCTCGGCCTGGTGGCCCTCCGGGGCGGGTACATCCATCCCCTGAAGGACGGCGCCCTCGACGGTGACCTGGCCCAGATCCGGGCAGGCCTCGGCCTCAACCTGTTCATCGGCCAGCTCGACGTGGGCGTCGGCTTGAACAGCGAGTCGAAGAAGGTCCAGGAGGTGGCGGTCCAGGCCACCCTGGGCTTCTGAGGAACGCGCCTGAGAAACATCTCGAAAAGGACCTGGACAGCGACGAGTCTTCTCCGGGAAAGGGAGGGCGGGAGCCGGTGCTCCCGCCCTCCTCACTGTCCGCCCTACACCCCGCCGTGGGGCGGGGGCTCCACCTCCCGGCCCTCCAGGTAGAGGGCGAACCAGCGGACGATCTCGTCCAGACGGTGGATCCGGTGCCACGGCTTGCCTGTGCGGCTCATGCCGTGGAACTCATCGGGGTACCGCACAAAGCGGACCGGCGCCTTCCCCGCCGCCTTGACGGCCGTGAAGAGCATCTCCCCCTGATTGATGGGGCACCGGAGATCTCCTTCCTGATGCTCAATCAAGAGCGGCGTGGTGATGTTGGACGCGTAGGTGATGGGGCTCTGCTGCCGGTAGCGTTCATCGTCCGGCCCCCAGGGGTAGGCGTTGCCGAAGCGCTCGGTCCAAGCCCACCCGAAGTCCCCCGTCCCCACCATGGCCCGCCACTCGGCCACGCTCCGGCCCGAGACAGCCGCCTTGAAGCGGTCCGTGTGGGCGATGATCCAGTTGGTCAGGTACCCGCCGTAGGAGCCGCCGGTGATTCCGAGCCGGTCGGGGTCGATCCAGTCGAAGCGGCGGATGGCCTCATCGAGGCCGGCCATCACGTCGGCCATGTCCTTGTTGCCCCACTCCTCCCGGATCGCCTGGCAGAAGGCCTCGCCGTACCCCAGGCTGCCCCGGGGGTTGGTGAAGACCACACCCCACCCTTGGGCGGCCAGCAGCTGGAACTCAAAGAAGTAGGTGGGGCTGTACTGGGTCATGGGCCCGCCGTGGATTTGGAGGATGGTGGGGGCCTTCCGGCCCGGCTCCAGGGGCTGCCCGCCCGGCAAGGGCGGGATCACCCAGCCCTCCACCGTCGGCCCGCCCTCGGCCTGGGCCTCGAATCGGATGGGCCGGGAGACGGCCACCTCTTCAAAGAAGGCGTCGTTCACCCCGCTCAGCCGCTCTTCCCGCCCCTCCTCCGCCAGGTAGAGCTCCCCCGGGTGCTCGAAGGTGGCGGCGGTGTAGGCCAGCTTCCGGCCCTGGCCGTCCAGCCGGAAGGCGTAGGCCGCCTTCCCCTCCCCGGCGACGGTCTCCGCTTCGCCCGTGGCCACGTCGATCCGGAGCACCTCGGTGAAGCCGAAGGCCGAGGAGAGCACATAGATGAAGCGGCCATCGGGGGACCACTGGGGCTCGCCCCGCCCGGGACCCACCAGGTCGGTGACGGTGCTGTTGCTCATGGTCCGGTCCAGGTGGGCGGTGAGGCAACGGAAGCCCCGGCCATCCCGGCCCACCAGGTACAGCTTGGTGTTGTCGTAGCCCAGTTCCTTGGGGTCGTTGGCCAGGAAGGCGATCCACGCGCCATCGGGGGAGGGCACGGGCGCCCACGCCCCTAGTTCCAGGGGTGAAAGCCGCCGGGGCTCGCCGCCGTCGACGGGGATGGCCCAGATGTGCTGCCGGTCCGGGTGCCGGTCGAAGTCGGGCTCCCGGTTGACGGCGGTGTAGATCTCAGTCCCGTCCGGGGACCAGGCGAGCCCCCCGTAGCGGTAGGGCAGCTGGGTGAGCTGGCGGGGCTCGGAACCGTCTGCGTTCAGGACCACCACCTGGGGCGCCCGGTGCCCGTAGAAGCCCTCCCCGTCCATCTTGTGGTAGAGGTGCTCGATCACCTTGACCCCCTGGGTGTGCTTCCGGTAGAGGTCGGCCTCCAGCTCCCGCTCCTTCGCCTGCTCCCTCTTCTCCGGCTGGACCCCGTCACGGCCCAGGTTGGCCAGAACGGCCACCCGCTTTCCATCAGGCGAGATGGCGAAGTCCCGGATGCCGCCCTCGATCCGGGTGACCTGCTGGGCCTCACCGCCCATGACCGGGATCCGCCAGAGCTGGGGCTGGCCGCTCCGCTTGGAGATGAAGCCGATCCAGGTCCCGTCGGGGCTGAAGCGGGGGTGGCTGTCCTCCTTCCCCGCGGTGAAGGGCTGGAGCCCCCGCTCCCGCTGCCAGAGATGCAGGGTTCGCCGGTAGCTGTTGGCCTCCGGGTCCACCTCCTGGATCACGGCCACCACCCGCTCCCCGTCGGGGGAGATGTCCACATCGCCGATCAGTCGAATCTTGAGCAGATCCCTGCTCTCCAGGCCTCGTTTTCCCATACAGACCTCCTTGTCGCGCCCCGTTGCCGGGGCACCCTCACGCCGTCGGCCCCGCCACCTCGTGGAGAACGGACGCGTGCACCCGGAAAGCTTCCTCCCCCCACAGGACGAACCGGACCCGCTTCACCGCCTGGAGTTTGGGGGCGGCCTCCACCACCGTCCGGATAGCCACCTGAGCCGCCTCCTCCAAGGGATAGCCGAAGATCCCGGTGGAGATGGCGGGGAAGCCCACCGAGGCGATCCCCCGCTCCTCCGCCAGGCGGAGCCCGTTCCGGTAGCAGGAGGCCAAGAGGTCCGCGGCCGGCTCGTCCACCCCGTAGACGGGCCCCAGGCAGTGGATCACGTACCGGTTGGGCAGGCGGTACCCGCTGGTGATCACCGCCTGGCCGGGCCGGATGGGGGCCAGAGGCCGGCACTCCTCGGCCAGCCCCGGTCCTGCCGCCCGGTGGATCGCCCCGGCCACGCCCCCACCGGGCATGAGCTGGGCGTTGGCGGCGTTGACGATCGCCTCCAGATCGGGCTGGGCGGTGATGTCGCCCTCCACGCACTCGATCATGCAGCCTGAAACCTCCACTCGAGCCACGCTCACGGCGCCACCTCCCTCACCACGCTCCGGAAATGGTCCAGGATCAGAGCCGTCAGGCCCCAGACCACGTGACCCTCAAACTCAAAGAAGAGCTCGGGATGGTCGGTCTGGCGCCAGGGGTACGCCCGCCCGCCGGGGATCTTTTCGAAGGGGAAGTGATCCGGCGGCTCCAGCCGGATCCGAATCTGGTGGACGTCCGGCGTGGCCCGGAGGATCTCGGTCAGGGGCACGGTGAAGACCTGCTCGATCTCCTCCCGGGCCGGATCGATCTGCTCCGGATCCAGCAGGACCCCCACGAAGGGGTAGATGATCAGCCGCCAGGGGGTGATGAGCACATCCAGAGGGCCCACCACCTGGATCGTCTTGGGATCCAGGTTGAGCTCCTCGCTCGTCTCCCGAACGGCCGCCGCCTCAGGGCTGGCGTCCTCGGGCTCGAGGAACCCCCCAGGAAAGCAGACCTCTCCCGGCTGGCGCCGGAGGGTCTGGGCCCGGACCTCAAAAAGGAGGTGCCACTCGCCGTTCCGTTGCAAGAGCGGCAAGAGGACCGCCGTCCGGGCATACCGCTCCCACCCCAGCAGGCGCCGTTCCCGCCTCGCCAGAGCCTCCCGCAAACCGTCAACGAGGGAACCGGGGACGGAAGGGCCCTTCCGCCCCGCCTCCACATCTGGCCGTTGCATCCTTCCCGCCCTCGCCACTGGCGGCCGGGGCCGCACGCCGCCAGATCGTTACCATAAGCTTCTCTAACGGTCCCCAGGCTCCTGGCTCAGCCATGCCCGGCGCCTGGCGCCGGGGCCCGCGGGACCTGGCTCAGGCGGGAGAAGAGGCTGGAGCCGGGGGCACCACCCAGACGGCCCGGGGCTCGAAGGCGAAGAAGAGATCCTCGCCCTGGCGGCGCCGCAGCTCCCCCGGGTCCGCGGGCACCAGGGCCCGCAGCCGGCCACCGTCGAAGCGGGCCTCCACCAGCACCGAGTGGCCCAAGTACTCGGCATCGATCAAGCGGGCTGGAATCCGGATCCACTCGCGGCCATCGTCGAAGGCGGCGGCATCCACCAGCCGGATCCGCTCGGGCCGGACCACCAGGTGGACCCGTGAGCCTGGGGCAGGCAGGCTCGGGCCGGCCTCGCTCCCGCGCCCCGACGGCCCTTCCCCTCGGGGCGCGGGCAGCCGCCAAACGGCCTCGCCCACCCGCACCGTCAGGCTCCCGTCGGGGTGGGCTGGCCCCAACACCTCCGCCTCCCAGAGGTTCCCCTCGCCCACGAAGCCGGCGACAAAGGGGGTGCGGGGACGCTGGTAGATCCCTTCGGGGGTGTCCACCTGCTCCAGGTGGCCCGCCTGCATGATGGCGACCCGGTCCGCGGTGGCCAGGGCCTCCTCTTGATCGTGGGTCACGTAGAGGGTGGTGATCCCCAACTCCCGCTGAATCCGGCGGATCTCGGCCCGCAGGTGGCGCCGGACCGGCGCATCGAGCGCGGAGAGGGGCTCATCCAGGAGGAGCACTCGCGGCTCCGTGGCCAGGGACCGGGCCAGGGCGACCCGCTGCTGCTGGCCGGCGGAGAGGGCCTCGGGCCGCCGGTCCCCCAGCCCGGCCAGCCCCACCACCTCCAGGAGCTCCTCCGCCCGCCGCTGGCGATCGGCCCGGGGAACCCCCCGGAGGGCCAGGCCGTACCCGATGTTCTCCGCCACGCTCATGTGGGGGAAGAGGGCGAAGTTCTGGAAGACAATCCCCACCCCCCGACGCTCGGGAGGCTGGCCGGTCACATCCTCCCCGTCGATGAAGATGCGGCCTTCGTCAGGCTGCTCGAACCCTGCCACCATCCGCAGGGTGGTGGTCTTGCCGCACCCCGAGGGCCCCAAGAGGGCCACCAGCTCCCCCGGGCCCACCCTCAGGTCCAGCCGGTCCACGGCCACCACCGGGCCGAAGCGCTTGCTCACCCCCCGCAGCTCCAAGCCCTTCACCTCTTCCCACCCCCCCACCGCTCCAGAAGGACAAAGCTGCTCCCCGTCACCAGGATGAGGAGAACCGCCATGGCCGACGCCCCGCCGAAGCTCCGGGCCGAGAGGAGCTGGTAGACCGCCAGGGGCATGGTGGAAAGGCCCGGCGGCGCCAGCGTGATGGTGGCCGTCATCTCCGAGAAGCTGATGGAGAAGGCCAACGCCCCACCCAGAAGAAGGGAGCGGACGATGAGCGGGAGCTCCACATCCCGCAGGGCCCGCCAGCGGGAGGCCCCCAAGGCCCGGGCCGACTCGCGCAAGGAGGGATGGAGCGCTTCCAAGGCGGGCCGAACGGTGCGCACCACAAAGGGGAGAGCCAGGAGCGCGTGGACGGCCACGATGGCCCACTGGGCCCCGCCCGCCAGCGGGGAGCGGACCGTTGCCCGCAGGAGCCCGAAGCCCAAAGCCACCCCCGAGACACCCAAGGGCGTCAAGACCAGGAGCTCCAAGAGGTCCCGCCCCGGCCAGCGGAGGCGGCCGATGGCAAGGCTGGCCAGCACCCCCAAGGGCACCGCCAGCAGCACCGTGCCCACCCCGAAGCGGAGGCTGTTCAGGATGGCCTGGAGGGGGCTGTCCCCTGTGATGGCGTGGTGACCGGGATTGAAGAGCATCGCAAACCACCGCAGGGTGAGGCCATGCTCCGCCCCCCGGGTGAGGGCATCCCAGACCACCGCCGCGAGGGGTGCCAGGAAGAAGGCGCCGGCCACCACCGCCAGAAGGAGCAGGGGCGTGTGCCGCAGCCGAAACCGGAGGGGCACGGTGGGCTGGCGGCGCAGGGGGACCCAGCGGGTCCTGAGGCGGGCCTCCACCCGGAGGTAGATGAAGGTGAGGAGGAGGGAGAGGAGGGTCTCCACCAGGGCGAGGGCGGCTCCCGTGCCGTAATCGAGGAGCACCCGGACCTGAGTGTAGATCTCCACCTCCATGGTGGCCAGCCGGGCCCCACCCAGGGCGAGGACGATGGGGAAGCTCATGAAGGAGAAGACAAAGGCGAGCAGGCTCCCCGTGACCACCCCCGGGGCGATCATGGGGAGGGTGACGGTGAGGAAGGTCTGCAGCCGCCCCGCCCCCAGCGCCCGGGCGCTCTCCTCAAAGGAGGGATCGATGGCCTCCCAGGCGGCGTGGACCGTCCGGACCACCAGGGGCGCGTTGTAGAAGGCGTGGGCCAGCACGATCCCCTGAAGACTGTAGAGGATGGGGATGCGGAAACCCAAGAGGCTGTCCAACAGCCGGTTGAGCGCCCCATTGTTGCCGAAGACCAAGATGAAGCCCAAGGCCACCGTCACCGCCGGGAGAACAAACGGCACCAGGACCACCGAACGGAGCCACGATTTCCCGGGAAAGTCGTAGCGGACAAAGAGGTACGCCACCGGCAGGCCGATGAGGAGGCTGGCCACGGCCGAAAGGAGGGCTTGGTGGGCGGTGAAGGCCAGCAGGCGGTGGTAGTAGGGGTCGGACCAGACGGCCATCACCCGCTGGAGGGTGAAGACTGCCTGCCCGGCCACCCGCTCGGTGAAGGCCTCGACGAAGACGAGGGCCAGAGGGTAGACCAGCACCAAGAGAAGGAAGAGGAGTGGGAGCGCGGCCAGGGCCACCTGGACGGCGCCGCGCCCCCAACCTCCCCGCCGGGCGGGGACAGGCCACGCCCCCGCCCACGGGTGCGCCGAACCGATCCTCATCGGCTGATGACCCGGGCCCACTCCCGCAGCCAGCGGGCGTCGTGCGCCTCAATCTCCTCGGGGGCCAAGGCGACGGGCTGGGGCGGGAGCACCGCATACTCCTGGAAGATCGGATCCGGCTGGGCCTCGCTGTTGGCCGGGAACATCCAGTTGGTGACGGCCAAGAGGCTCTGCACCTCGGGATCGAGGACCAGGTCGAGGACCGCGTGGGCCAGCTCCGGCACCTGGGTGCCCCGGACAATGGCCATCCCCTCCACCTGGCGGTAGCCCTGGTCCTCCAAAAGGAGCACCCGCTGCCGGGCCTGGCCCTCGGTCAGCATGGAGTAGGCCGTGTCGGTGCTGTAGCTGACCACAATGGGCGCCTCGCCGTTCAGGAACATGTCGTAGGCCTCGCTCCAACCCCCGGCGATGGTGAGCAGGTTGGGCAAGAGCCGCTCCCAGTACTCCAAGTACCCCGGATCCCCGTAGCGGGCGATGGTCCACATGAGGAAGGCGTGGCCCGGCGAGGAGGTCCGGGGATCGATGGCGATGATGGAGCGCCGCAGGTGGGGCGCGGTCAGCTCCTCAAAGGTGGTGGGCACCTGGTCGGGAGCGAGGGCTTCGCTGTCGTAAACCAGGGTGATGTAACCGTGATCGAAGGGGATCACGTGCCCCGTCGGGTCGATCATGAGCTCTTCGGGAACCCCGGCCAGGTTGGGGATCAGGGCCGGATCATACGGTTCAAAGAGGTTGCGAGAAAGAGCTCGGGGCAGGGCGCTGTCGGCCAGGCCGATGAAGACGTCCGCCTGCCGGTTCCCGGCCTCCATCTCCTGGATCAACCGGGCGAGCATCTCGTTGCTGCTGGCGGGGGCGACCAGAACCAAGTCGGCATCGTAGCGGGCCTCGAAGAGTTCCTCAATGTACGCCCCCGGCCCCCAGTTGGCGAAGCTGTCGTAGGTGTAGACGATGACCTTCGGCTTCTCTTGAGCCTCAAGAGGAAGGGTGCAGGCAAAGAGCAGCGCGATGCCGGCCAGCACCGGGCCCAGACGGCGGGCCCACCGGCGAAGACCTCCAGACACGCGAAAACGCCTCCTAGCAAGGGGAGGCGAGGGGCAGCGAGAGGTAAGACTGGCCTGACCAGCCTATTTTCCCTACGCCGGCATTACCCGGAGCAGGTTCAAAGGGTCGATGGGACACTACCCATCCTCTCAGCCCACTCGTGTGAGCTCCCCGTTGTTCTGCCCTCATTCTAACAACCTCCCCAAGGGGCGGCAAGGCTGCCAGCCTGGCGACCTGGGAGGGGCTGAACGTCCGGGCCGCCTACTCCGGCTGGAAGACCCAGCATAGGCTCCCCGGCTCCTTACCCTCCCCCACCAGTTGGAACCCAGCCTTGGCCAGCACCCGCAGAGACGGGTGATTCTCGGCCTTGACCTCGGCGATCACCCGTTCCACGCCGGCCTGGGCGAGGGCCCACGCGGTGAGGGCCACCACCATCTCGGTCGCATACCCCCGGCGCTGGAACTGGGGCAGCACGGCATAACCGATCTCCACCTCGCCGTCCTCGGGCGGGCCCTTGAACCCGCCACCCGCGGCAAGCACCAACGCTCCCGGCTGAGCGTCGGTGAGGAGGCCATACCACCCGTACCAGCCGACGTGCTGGGATTCGCCCTCCAGGAACTCCAGGAAGAGAGGAAGCACATCGGCCCAATCTTCGGGCGGCCAGTTGGCCGGCACCACGGCCCCCAAAGCCTCGGCTAAGGCGACCTTGGAGGTCAGCTCAGCCCGGACCAGCTCCGCGGTCGCGGGCACCAGGCGCATGCGCCGGATCGCCACGGGCCCCACCGGATCACCGCTCCCGGCCCGTCACCCGGCTCCGGAGCAGGGCCCTGGCCTCGTCCTGCGCGGCCTGCCGGATCACCACGAGGAGGGCCGTCAGGATCCCGAAGGCGACCATGGCCAAGAAGGGAAGGGTGACGAAACCCAGCCAGTTGACGTACTGCACCGAGCAGGGCACCCCAGAGCAGAAGGCGACCGGCTCCAGGGCGGGGATCTTCTGGATAAGGTAGTGGTAGAGGGAGGTGATCCCGCCCAGGGCGGTGAGCGGCAGAACGTAGACGGCCACGGAGCGGTCCCGCCGGAAGACCGCCTGGCCCAGGATGAAGACCAAGGGGAACATGAAGATCCGCTCCACCCAGCAGAGGGTGCAGGGCAAAAACTGGCGGACTTCGCTCGCGTAGATGCTGCCCGCGGTGGCCACCACTGAGATCAGCCACGCCAGCTGGAGCCCATATCGCCGGACCCAAATCATGACGAGAGCCACCTTTCGAGCATGGTGTGGCCCCTCATTCGGCTGGAACCGGCCCACCTCCTGCCGGCCCTCCAGGGCGCCCTCCCGGTGTCGGTCCGTGACCTGACGAGAGCTGAAAGGGAGGCCTGTAGAGCTCGCCGGCCAGCTCCACCACCTCAGCCCAGAGCTCACGGAGGGCTTCCACACTCGCCTGAAGCTGAGCCTGGTCCCTTCCGGGGCAGCCCAGGAGTCGGGAGATCCGGCCAAGGTAGTCCCGTGGGCAGAGCCGGAACCGAGCCAACCTCTTGGGGGCCTGCTTGTCCCCCAGGAAGTACGTCTCGTTCAACGCGAAGAGGGCTTGGGTTAACGAGCCTGCGACCCGGGCCATGCAGCCGGCGGTGTTATACACATCTCCGGCCGCCGCGTGGGCTTCTGCGAAAGCGAGGGCAAACTCCGCGTTCCAAAGCTCTTGGGCCACCACCCGGTGCCGCAAGGGCGGTGGGTAGGCCTCCACCCGGGCCTTCAACCTGGCGATCAGACCTTCTGGATCAAAGAGGGGGATGCAGATCTGGATCTCACCTAGGTAGATGGTGCTGCAAAAGCCGAAGGTCGGCTGCTGGTCGTAGTCGTGGTGGTAGACGCCAGCCCACACCTCCTCAATGGTTCGGGCCACCTGATCTGCGTTCCGGTAGAGGAGATCCACCTTCCCCGCCCGCCAGTGCCTGAACGCGCCCAGCCCTCCGAGCGTCCGGAGGGCTGGGCGGTTCTTAAGCCTCCTCGGGCCACCAGCACACCTCGAGCCGGTTGCCATCGGGGTCGCGGAAGCCGAACCAACGCACCCCACCGTCGTCGGTGATCTGCTCGTCCACCGGGACGCCGGCGGCCCTGAGACGGGCATACGCCGCCTCGATGTCCGGCGCGTAGAAATTGAAAGGCGCCTCCTCCACCGGATGGAACGCCTCCCCGGCTTCCAACAGGGTCAGGGGGGTCTCCCCAAGGTTCAAGCACGCCACGCCCGGATGCCGCCACCGCACTTCCAGCCCCAGATGCTGGGTGTACCAGGCCACTGCCTCATCCAAGTTCCGGACACGCACGAAAACCGTATCGATTCGACGAAACATGGTGCTCCCTCCCCAGTCTGACGTAGCTATGCTGATTAGCCTCAACACTGATGATTCCTGTAAAGTCCTCTCAGCGTTACCGGGATCGAACGATCTCCATCCACTCGTTCAGCAGGTAGGCCAAAGGAGGATGGAGCTGGCGGGCTCTGGCCACGCTGCGCACCGTCACCTGCGCGCCTTTCGCGATCAACGTCTCCTCGGTCTTCTGCTGGAGCGCGGGTGACACCTCGGGATACTCAGGGTCGTGGACGAGGAGGACCGGCATCCCGTGGAGCGGCCGGTCGTCGGGTACCCAACCGGGGATCTCAGGGAGGTAGCCGCCAATGGCGGCCACTCCCGACACGGTCTCGGGCCACACACAGGCCAATGACAAGGCGAGCAAGGCGCCCTGATCCAGACCCAGGAGCAGGATGGGGACAGGACTTTCGCCTTTCTCCGCGACCGCCAGGACGGTGTCGAGGAGAAACCGCTCCAT
>NZ_VSCV01000021.1:0-40287 GCF_047459355.1 Limnochorda sp.
TTTCGCATGGAAGAGGAGATGGTATGACAGATCCCCTCGGGGCCGCCGGCGGGTAGTGGGGGCGGCTGGGTTGGGCCTCGCTGTTGGGGGAGAGGCCGCGCAGGCGGGCTCACGGGCGGCGCCGCCGTTAGGGGATCGGGTCCGAGGCGGGACAAGCAAGGGTTTCTTGTTTAACCGGCACCGTCGAGAACTATCGCTCCGCAGCAAGGCTGTAACGGCAGGAAACGGCTCATCAATCCCCGCCATGGGGAAGCGAAGCGGAACGTGCGGTCCGCCCTGGAAGCGGATCTGGCGGGCCAGCCCCAGGCAAAGGGGGATGAGCCATGAAGGCCCGTCTGCTGCTGGTTCTCGCCACGCTCGTGAGCATGGTCCTCGCGGGTGGGGCGATGAAGCACATCGGTCCGGACGCGTGAGCGGGCGATGGGCGGTGCCGGTTCTTTTCGCAGGGGGGGCACCCATGGCACACGACACCAGAACTCAGACGCGCCTTCTTCTGACGGCGGGTCTTTATGCCGTCGCTGGTGTCTTGACCTGGGTCGCCGCTCCTTTTCCTGCTGAATGGGAACCGCTGAAGCTCTTGGGCTTCTTTCTCCTCGCCTGGATCGCGGAGTCCGACATGGTTCCCATTCCGCAGCTGAACATTCACCTGACCGTCTCCTTTGCCGTCCTCTTGACCAACATCCTCATCCTGGGCCCGTTGCCGGCCGCCCTGGTGGCGGGCGCCACGGCGCTGGTGGAGGGCGTGCGGCGGCATTACCGGCCCCTCAACCTGGCCTACAACGTGGGGCAGCTCTACGTGAGCGGGCTGGCAAGCGGCCTGGCCCTCGCCGGGCTGGGGGCATTGCCCGTCGAGCCCGAAAGCTTCGCTTCCGTGGGGTGGGTGCTCCTGGTGGCCACCTTCACCGCCTTCCTGACCAACACCATCCTGGTCGATGCCTTTATCGCCACCCGGTCGCCCTCGTTCTGGCCCGGGCTGGCCTCCACCTTCTCCATCGACCTGCGCTGGTCCCTGCTCAGCTACGTCTTCACCGGCCTGCTGGGCATCCTCATGTACTACATCTACCTAACCCCCCTGGGCTTCCTTGGGGTCGCCCTGCTCCTTCTGGCCTTTGTCACCGTCCGCTTCACCGCCCGGCAGAACGCGGAGCTGCGGGAGGCCCACCTGGAGACCATGCGGATCCTCTCGGAGGTCCTCGACGCCCGGGACCCCCACACCCATGGCCACTCGGCCCGGGTGGCCAGCCTCGCCAGGGAGATCGCGGCCGCCATGAACCTGCCCGAGCCGGAGCAAGAGGTGATCGAGTCGGCCGCGCTCCTGCACGACATTGGCAAGGTAGCCATCCAGGATGAGATTCTCTTCAAGTCGGGCGCTCTGACCGATGAAGAGTTCGCACGCATGCGGGAGCATCCCGAACGGGGCGCCCAGATGATCAAACCCATCGGCTTTCTGCGCACCGTCCAGGAGATCGTGCGCCACCACCACGAGCGCTTCGACGGCAAGGGGTACCCCTACGGGGTCAAGGGCGCGGCCATCCCCCTGGGCGCCCGGATCGTGGCCGTGGCCGACGCGTGGGACGCCATGACCAACGAGCGGGTCTACCGGACCGCCCTCGATCCCGAGCGGGCCCTGGAGCAGCTCCTGGCAGGGCGGGGGACCCAGTTCGACCCGTACGTCGTCGATGTCTTCATCAACCAGGTGCTCCCTGCCCGGGGCATCCACGTCGCCCAGGCGTCGGAGCGGGCAGTCGGGCAAGCCTGGGCGGCGGTGGAGCCCGACGGCTAGCCCCGGCGGCCCCTCGGAGCGCGGTAGGCTGCGGGGCAGGGAGCGCCGGAGAGGCGTGAGGGACCATGCTCCTCGACTTCTTCCTGCTGGGGATGCTGGTGGGATGGCTCCGGGGCGGGCGGCTCCGCCACCTGGCCAGCCTCGACTTGCGGTGGATTCCGGCCATCTTGGCCGCCTTCGGCCTCCAAGCGGCCTTCAGCCTGGCGGTCCGGTGGGGCTGGACGGAGCTGCTCCCCTACGCCCCCTACCTATATCCTTTGACCTTCGTGGTGCTCCTGGCCGCGGTCTGGATGAACCGGGAGAAGGTGGAGCTCCTGGTGATGGGCGCGGGGGTGCTGGCCAACTTTCTTGCCATTGCGGCCAACGGCGGCAAGATGCCCGTCGCCCGGGAGGCGGTGGTGCGCCTGGGCGGGCCTGCGGCCCTGCAACGGATGGAGGCGGGGGGCGATCTTTTTCACCAGCTGGCCGACAGCTCCACCCGGCTGGCCTTCCTGGGCGACTGGATGACCCTCCCGCCGCCCTACCCGCGGGCGGTCATCTTCAGCATCGGGGATGTGCTCATCGGCGTGGGGCTCTTCCTCCTCATCCAGCGGGCCATGCTGGACGGGTCCCAGGACCGCCGCCCCGCCTGAGGCCCTTAGTTGTTCCGCCCTTTTCGGCCATGGTATAATACGCGCCGGCCGGCCACGCCAGGGGGCGAGCGGCCTTTTTCATCGTCAGGGGCGCCGCAGGCTACGCCCCGAGCCTGGCAGAAAGGTGGCGACTGCCGTGCTCGAGAGGCTGACCAAGCTTTTCGACAGCAATGAGAAGGAACTCCGGCGCCTCCGGCCTCTGGTTCAGGCGATCAACGCGCTGGAGCCTGAGGTGTCAAAACTGAGCGACGGGGAGCTCCAGGCCAAGACGGGGGAGTTCCGCCAGCGCCTGGACCAGGGGGCCACCTTGGATGACCTCCTTCCCGAAGCCTTCGCGGTGGTCCGGGAGGCGGCCCGCCGGGTGCTGGGCATGCGGCCCTACGATGTGCAGCTGATGGGCGGCATCGTGCTGCACCAGGGCCGCATCGCCGAGATGAAGACGGGCGAGGGGAAGACCCTGGTGGCCACCCTGCCCGTCTACCTCAACGCCCTCACGGGCCGGGGCGTCCACGTGGTGACGGTCAACGACTACCTGGCCCGCCGGGACGCGGAGTGGATGGGCGCCATCTACCGCTTTCTGGGCCTCTCGGTGGGCACCATCGTCCACGGCCTGGACCTGGCCGAGCGCCGCCAGGCCTACGCCTGTGACATCACCTACGGCACCAACAACGAGTTCGGCTTCGACTACCTGCGGGACAACATGGTCCTCCACCAGGAGCAGATGGTCCAGCGGGGGCTGGTCTACGCCATTGTCGACGAGGTGGACTCCATCCTCATCGACGAGGCCCGCACCCCCCTCATCATCTCCGGCCCTGGCGAGGCCTCGCCCGAGTGGTACTACCGCTTCGCCCAGCTGGTGCCCCGCTTGAAGCGGGACGAGGATTACACCGTGGACGAGAAGGCCCGCACCGTCGCCCTCACCGAGGCGGGCGTCGCCAAGGTGGAGAAGGAGCTAGGCATCGAGAACCTCTTCGACGACGTCAACTGGGAGCTGGCCCACTACCTGAACCAGGCTCTCAAAGCCCACACCCTCTTCAAGCGGGACCGGGATTACGTGGTCAAAGACGGTGAGGTCATCATCGTCGATGAGTTCACGGGCCGCCTCATGTTCGGCCGGCGCTACTCCGACGGGCTCCACCAGGCGATCGAGGCCAAGGAGCGGGTGAAGATCCAGCAGGAGAGCCAGACCCTGGCCTCCATCACCTTCCAGAACTACTTCCGCATGTATGAGAAGCTGGCCGGGATGACGGGCACCGCCAAGACCGAAGAAGAGGAGTTCATGAAGATTTACGGCATGGACGTGGTGGTGATCCCCACCAACGCGCCCATGATCCGGAAAGACTACCCCGACGTGGTCTACAAGACGGAGAAGGCCAAGTTCGAGGCGGTCGTCGAGGAGATTGTGGAGATGCACAAGCTGGGCCGGCCCGTCCTGGTGGGGACCGTCTCCATCGAGAAGTCTGAGCGCCTCTCGGCCATGCTGAAGCGGCGGGGCGTGCCCCACCAGGTCTTGAACGCCAAGTACCATGAGAAAGAGGCGGAGATCGTCGCCCAGGCCGGGCGGCTGGGCGCGGTGACCATCGCCACCAACATGGCCGGCCGGGGCACGGACATCATGCTGGGCGGCAACCCCGACTTCCTCACCCGCCAGGAGATGCGCCGGCAGGGCTACCCGCCTGAGGTGATCGCCCAGGCCGCGGAGAAGGGGCCCGTCCACGATCCCGAAGTGGCCAAGGCCCGGCAGGTCTACCAGGAGATCTACCAGCGGATGAAGGAGGAGACGGATAAGGAGCACGACCAGGTGGTGGCTCTGGGCGGGCTCCACGTCATCGGCACCGAGCGGCACGAGTCCCGCCGGATCGACAACCAGCTCCGGGGGCGGGCCGGCCGCCAGGGGGACCCGGGCTCCTCCCGGTTCTTTGTCGCGCTGGAAGATGACCTGATGCGGCTCTTCGGCAGCGAGCGGATCACCGCCCTGATGGAACGGCTCGGCTGGGAGGACGACCAGCCCATCGAGCACGCCCAGGTGAGCCGGGCCCTGGAGAACGCCCAGAAGAAGGTGGAGGCCCGGAACTTCGAGATCCGCAAGCAGGTTCTCGAGTACGACGACGTGCTCAACCAGCAGCGGGAGATCATCTACGAGCAGCGGCGGAAGGTCCTCACCGGCGAGAACCTGGAGCCCACCATCCTCCAGTTCATCGCGGACCTGGTTACCCGCCTGGTGGACAGCTACGCCCCGGAGAAGGTCCACCCAGAGGAGTGGGACCTGAAGGCCCTGGAGGAGCGGTACCTGGAGCTCTTCAACCGGCGGGTGCGGGTGCCCGAAGGGCTCTTGGAGAGCGAGGACCGGGCGGAGATCATCGAGCGCCTCACCGAAGAGGCGCAAGCCGCCTACCGGAAGCGGGTGGAGCAGCTGGGCGAGCCGGTGATCCGGGAGCTGGAGCGCCTCCTCCTCCTCCGCATGGTGGACCTCAAGTGGATCGACCACCTGCGGAACATGGACGACCTGCGGGAGGGCATCGGCCTCCGGGCTCTGGGCCAGCGCCACCCCCTGATCGAGTACCGGCGCGAGGCCTATGCCATGTTTCAGCAGATGGTGGAGGCCATCCAGGAGGATACGGTCAGCTACCTGTTTAAGGTGGAGCCCGTCGCCCAGCCTCAGCCCGGCCGGCGGCTGGGGAACCGGCCCGCCGCCTGGGAACGGGCCCGGGCCGAGCGCCCGCCCCTGGCCGTTCTGGGTGGGGGCGGCCCCGCGCCCGAGGGGCGGATGAGGGGTCCCGCCGCCTTGCAGCCGGCAGGGGCTCAGGGCGGCCCCCAGGCGGGCGTGGTCCAGCCGCGGCGGGTGACAAAAGTGGGGCGGAACGACCCCTGCCCGTGTGGCAGCGGCAAGAAGTACAAGAAGTGCCACGGCGCCCCGGGGCGGGCGGCCGAAGGGTGAGGGGCCCCGCCCGGGGCGGGGAGCCGCCTCGTGGCGTGGCGCCAACCGGTTCAACGTTGAAAGGCTGATGAGGGGGCTGGAGCATGGCTTTCGAGTTTGATCTGGAGCGGCCCCAGGTGGAGGGCCGCCTGAGAAAGGTGCAAACCCGCATCGACGAAATGGGGCAGTATCTTTGACGTCGATGGGCTGAGGCGGCGGGTCGCGGAACTGGAGGAGACCATGGCTCAGCCGGGCTTCTGGGATGATCCCAAGGAAGCCCAGAAGGTGGCGGCGGAGGCGAGCCGCCTCCGGGAGCAGGTGAGCGACTGGCAAGCTTTGCGCCAGCGGGCCGAGGATCTTCAGGTCCTCTTCCAGCTCGCCGTCGAAGAGCAGGATGGGGAGACGGCCGCCGAAGCGGTCCGGGAGCTGGCCAGTCTGGAGAAGACCGTAGACCAGATGGAGTTGGAGACCCTCCTCGCCGGGCCCTACGACAGCGAGGATGCCATCCTCTCCATCCACCCGGGCGCGGGCGGGACCGAATCCCAGGACTGGGCCCAAATGCTCCTCCGCATGTACACCCGATGGGCGGAGGATCGCGGCTACAAGGTGGAGGTTCTGGACCTGCAACCCGGCGAGGAGGCGGGGATCAAGAGCGCCACCCTCTCCATCCGGGGGAGGAACGCGTACGGCTACCTCCAGGCGGAGCGGGGCGTCCACCGGCTGGTCCGGATCTCGCCCTTCGACGCCTCCGGCCGGCGGCACACCTCCTTCGCCTCCGTCGATGTCCTGCCCGACGTGCAGGAGAGCCAGGAGGTGGAGATCCGGCCCGATGAGATCCGGATCGACACCTACCGGGCCAGCGGCGCCGGCGGCCAGCACGTCAACAAGACCGAGTCGGCCGTCCGGATCACCCACCTGCCGACGGGCATCGTGGTCACCTGCCAGACGGAGCGCTCCCAGCATGCCAACCGGGAGGCGGCCATGAAGATCCTGAGGGCCCGCCTCTTGGCCCGGAAGCTGGAAGAACGGCGGCAGAAGCTGGACGAGCTCCGGGGCGAGCAGGGCGAGATCGCCTGGGGCAACCAGATCCGGTCCTACGTCTTCGCGCCCTACACCCTGGTGAAGGATCACCGCACCGAGGCAGAGACGGGGAACGTCCAGGCGGTCATGGACGGTGACCTGGACCTCTTCATCCAGTCGTACCTGAGGGCCCGGGGGCGGACATGAGCCAGGGGGCGGCGCGTCAGGCCATCTGGATCGGAGGACTCCTGGTGGTGCTGGCGCTGGCCGCCCAGCTCCTTTTGCCGCCGGCGGCCGCAGCCTTCCTCACCCGGGTGCTCCGGGACGAGGTGGGGGCCGAAGGCCAGGTGCGCGTCCGGGTGGAGAGCGTGCCGGCCGTGGAGCTCCTGGTAGGCCAGGTGGACCGCCTCCAGGTCGACGCGCAGCAGGTCCGGCTGGGCGAGCTGGCCGTGGAGACCCTACTCCTCGACGTGCGGGGGCTCCAGGTGGACCTCCTCCGGACCTTCCGGGGCGAGTTCGCCGCCCGCCGGCCGGGGACAGCCCGGGCGCGGCTGGTCCTGACGGAAGAGGCCCTCAACGAGTACCTATGGACCCACCTGGACACCTCGCAGCTCTTCCGCATCCACATCAGTCCTTCGGTGGTCACCTTGGAAGGAAGCCTGTTCGGTGAGGTCCTCCCCGTGCGGGTGGAGGGGGAGCTGCTGGTGGCCGACGCTGCCCACCTCCGGTTCCAGCCCCGCCGGGTGAGCGTCCGGGAGGCCCAGCTTCCCGAGGCGATCCTCCGGGTGGTGGGGCAGGAGCTCCTCTTCCCGGTGGGGGTGGAGGACCTTCCCCTGCCCATCGGGCTCGACGGCCTCACCCTGGCCGACGGGTGGCTGGTGGCCACCGGGAGCAGTGAGGCCTTGACGGAAGGGGCGCCCGGGCGGTGAGGGGGCTGGGGCGGCCTGGGCCGGGGATGGTTCGGGTGGCGGTGGGCCTTCTTCTGCTGGGGCTCCTGGCCGCCGGGGTGGTCCTCGCCACCCGCGCCAAGGTGGAGGCCACGTACCGGCAGGTGCTGCTGGCCGTGGAGCTGCAGGGCGCCCCGTCACCGGAGCGCCTGGCTGGCCAGGGGGCCCGGTGGCGGGAGCGCGGGGTGGGGGCCCTCCTCTTCCCCGTGGATGGGCTGGCCGATGGGGAGGCGCGGGCCAGAGCCCAGGTCCTCGACGTTCCCCTCTTCCTCTTCTGGCAGCACGATCCCGTTCCCGCTGAGATCGCCCAGGCCCTCGCCGAAGCCCAGCAGGCTGGGCTGGAGGTCCTGCTGGTGGGTGGGGTGCGGCGGGCTGGTCCACCCGTGGCGGCACCGGCGCCGGCCGGGACCGGTACCGCTGGGGCTCCGCCAGACTGGGCGAAAGCCGGCGGGCCGCAGATCGCCCTGATCGAGTTGGAAGGGAGCCCCTTCTGGGCCGACGCGGCGCGCCAGGCGCCCCATCGGGCGGTGGTGGCCCACTGGGTGCCGCCCGAGGCCTGGGCGGCGTACCAAGGCCCTCAGGGGGCAAGGGCCCGTCTTGCCCGCTACTTCCGGGCCGTCCGTGAACGGCAGGTGCGGGTGGTGGTGGTCCCCATCGGGCCCGATGATGGGGAAGGGTTTGTCTTCCTGGAGCAGCTGGCCGAGCACCTCGAAGCCATGGGGTACCGCCTGGGCTCCGTACCGTCTGTGCCTCCCTTCGGGGCCTCTCCCCTGGCCCGGGCGCTGATGGGCGCCGGGGTGGGGAGCGGGCTCTGGCTCTTGGGGGGGCTGGTCCGCCCCGGCCGGGTGCCGGCGTGGGTGCGGGGACGAACGCCGGCCATCCTCTTGGGGCTCCTCGCGGCCGGCGGGGCTGTGGTTCCCTTCCTGCCCCAAGTCTTGCCTTTGGGGAGCGCCGTCTCCGGCCGGGCTTGGGTGGCGTGGCTTGCCGCCGTCGCCTTCCCCCTGGGGGCCGTCCTCGTTTCGGCGGCCTGGGGCCTCCGACTGGGCCCTGGGGCTCTCCGCGGGCTGGGCCCTGGGGACGCCCTGCTGGGGCTCCTCCTCGGGACCCTCATCTCGGTGGGGGGCGGTCTCCTGGTGGCAGGGCTCCTCTCCAGCCGGGAGGCCCTCCTCCGCCTGGAGCTCTTCCGCGGGGTGAAGGCGATGCACCTCGTGCCACCGCTCCTGGCCGCCCTCGCCCTACTTCCCGAACCCTTGGGCCATTGGCTCCCTGATCGCCGCCGCGCCGGGGCGGACAAGGGCCGGTCCAGCGCCCGGCCGGCCTGGCTCCAGGCCGGGCTGGGGGTGGCGGGGCTCTTGGCTTTGGGTCTGCTGGTCGTCTACTACGTGGGGCGGACGGGGAATGAGCTGGTGCCAGTGCCCCAGTGGGAGAGGGTGCTCCGGGATCGGATCGAAGAGGTTCTGGGGGTGCGGCCCCGGTTCAAGGAGCTCTTGGGCCATGGCGCGCTGGTCGCGGGGCTGATGGTCCTCTCCGGTCGAGTGTCCGCCCAGGGGCGCTCCGGGCCGGGTACGGCCCGGGAACAGGCCCAGGACCGGCTCGTTCGTGCCGACCTGCTGGGGCGGGCGCTCCTGGTCCTGGGGAGTGTGGGACAGCTGTCGGTGGTCAACACCTTTGCCCACCTGCACCAGCCCCTCAGCCTCATCTTCCAGCGGGTGGGCTTAGGGATGGTGGGCGGCGCCGCCGTGGGATGGGTGCTGGGGGCGGGCCTGCGGTGGGGGTTGGCCCGGTGGGAGCGGGGGGCGGCGGGCCGCGCCGCCAGGCAGTGGTGAGACCGGTTCTTCTTTCGGGGTACTATGGTTTTGGGAACGCTGGCGATGAGGCCATTCTGGAGATGGTCGTCTCGGCCCTCCGGACCGGAGCTCCCGGCGTCCCCTTCCGCGTCCTGACGGCCGACCCTGAGGGCACGGCCCGCCGGTTGGTGGCCCTCGGGCTGCTCACCGCGCCCGAGGCCCACGAGGCGGTGGCGGCCCGAGGGCCGCTCCAGGCCCTGGGGGAGGTGGCCCGGGCGGGGCTTCTGGTGAGCGGGGGCGGGGGGCTCCTCCAGGAAGGGACCAGCCGCCGGAGCCTCCTGTACTATGTGGGCTTGCTCCTCTGGGCCCGCCTTCTGGGCGTGCCCCGCACGGTCTTCGCACAAGGGGTGGGGCCCCTCTGGCGGCCGGCCAGCCGCTGGCTCACCCGCCTGGCCCTGGCGGGGGCCCCCCTGTCGGTGCGGGACGAGCCCTCCCGCCGGCTCCTGGAGGGCTTGGGGCTCTCCCCCGTCCACCTGACGGCCGACCCTGTCTTCGCCGCGCCGCTGCCTTCCCCCGAAAGATTGGGGGCCCAGGGGCCGCTCGCCGTGATCCTCCGCCCGCACCCTAAGCCCGGCGGATTTGAGCGGGACGTCGGCCTGTTGGCCGCTATCGCTGAGGAGGCCCGGAGCCGGCAGGTGCCCGTCCACCTGCTCCCCTTCCAGCCGGGGCCGGAGCGGGACTGGGCGGCGCGGCTGGCCCAGGCCGTGCCCCCGGTCCGGCTCGTCCAGCTCCCGGAAGGGACGGGCCTTCAGGCGTGGCTGGCCCAGTTCCGGGCCTATCGGGCGGTGGTCTCGGCCCGCTACCACGGCCTCGCCTTCGGGGCCCTCGCGGGAAAGCCACTCCTGGCCCTGGCCGTCGATCCCAAGCTGGTCGCGCTGACCCACGAGCTGGGCCTGGAGGGCGGGTCTTTGGAACCGCCTTTCGATCCGGGCCAGGTCCGCCAGGCGGTGGCCCGTCTCTTGGATGAGGGGCGCCCTCCCCGGCCCGAGGCGGTGGCCCATCTCCGCACCCGGGCCCAGGAAGGGCTGGAGGGCTTGGTCCGCCTGGCGCGAGCGCTGGCGGAGCCGGCCACAGCAGCACCCCGGCTCTCCTGGCGGGACCGGCGGTTCCCCGTGTTGGGGCTGCCCATCGATCCCGTCAGCCTGGATGAGGCGGTGGCCATCATCAGCGAGTGGTGCGAGGGGGAGGGGCCCGCCCGCCAGGTGATCACCTCCAACCCCGAGCTGGTCATGCACGCCCAGACCCCGGGCGAGGAGAGCGCGCGTCTTCGGGAGGTGATGACCCGGGCGGATCTGATCGTGGCCGACGGGGTGGGCTTGGTCTGGGCGGCCCGCTTCCTGGGCTACGCCCTGCCGGGGCGGGTGGCGGGGGCGGACCTGGCCGAGCGGCTCTGCGAGGAGGCGGCCCGGCGGGGCTGGCGGCTCTTCCTGTGGGGCGGCGAGCCCGGGGTGGCGAACGAGGCGGCCCAGAGGCTCCGGGCCCGCTGGCCCGGGCTCCAGGTGGTGGGGACAGTCCACGGCTACCTCCGGGGGGCCGAGGAGGCGGAGGCCTTGGAACGGCTCCGGCAAGCCAGGCCGGACCTGCTCTTGGTGGGTCTCGGGGCGCCCCGGCAGGAGCTTTGGATCGATGGGCTGCGGCGGGGTGAGGAACTGGCCAGCAGGGCGGGGCGGCCCGCGCCGGGAAGGGAGTGGGGGCCGGCCCGGGTGATGATGGGTGTGGGCGGGGTGCTGGATGTCTGGGCCGGCCGGAAGCGCCGGGCGCCCCGCTGGGTGCAGGCCCTGGGCTTGGAGTGGGCCTACCGGGTGCTGCAGGAGCCGGCGCGGGTCAGGAGGCTGGCCGCCCTGCCCCGGTTCGTGGCCGCGGTGGTGGCGGAGCGGCTGGCCGTGAGGGGGAACGGAGGATGAGGTTGGTCAAGCCCCGGTGGCAGCGGGTCCTCTCGTACGTCTGGGTGCTGGTGGGCACCCTGGGCACCGCCCTGGCTTTGGACGTCTTCCTGGTGCCCAACCAGATCGCCGCGGGCGGGGTGAGCGGGCTGGCCACCATCACCTACCACTGGTTCGGCTGGCCTGTGGGGATGGTGATGCTGGCCATCAACATCCCCCTTTTCCTGGCCAGTCTCCGCACCCTGGGGCGGGAGTTCGGGGTCAAGACGATTGTGGGGACGGTCAGCATCTCCCTCTGGACAGACCTGCTGGCCGGGCGGGTTCAGCCTCTGACGGAGGATCCGCTCTTGGCCGCCATCTACGGCGGGATCCTGGCGGGGGTGGGGATGGGCGTCTGCTTCCGGGCGGGGGGCTCCACCGGCGGTACGGACATGGCCGCCCGGATGGTGGCCCACTACACCCGCATGAGCACCGGCCGGGCCCTCCTCCTGGCCGACGGGCTGGTCATCCTCTTGGCCGCCTTGGCCTTCTCGCCGGAGCTGGCCCTCTACGCGCTCTTGGCCGTCTTCCTGACGGGGAAGGCCATTGACTTCGTGCAGGAGGGCCAGGGCTACGCCAAGGCCGCCTACATCATCTCCACCCGCGCGGATGAGATCGGTCAGGCGGTCCTCACCGAGCTGCAGCGGGGGGCCACCGCCCTCCGGGGGAAGGGGCTCTACACGGGGGAGGATCGGGAGGTGCTCCTGGTCATCGTCTCCCGGGCGGAGGTGGCCCACCTGAAAGGCCTGGTCTCCGAGATCGATCCCCGGGCCTTCATGGTGATCCACGACGTCCATGAGGTGCTGGGGGAAGGGTTCGGTCCCATCCAGGCGGCGGCAGGCCCCGGGGAGCGGCGGGGCAGGATTCGGTCCGGGGGTGAGGTATAAGGACCGGCATGGGGGCTGGTGGGGTGGAGAAGGCGCGCTACGTTCAGGATCTCTTCAACGGCATCGCCCGCCGGTACGACCGGATGAACCTGATCATGACTGGCGGCATTTGGCGCTACTGGCAGTGGCGCTTCCGGAAGCTGGCGGGCTTCCAGCCCGGTGAGCGGGTGCTCGATGTCTGCTGCGGCACGGGCGACCTTACCTTCCTCGCGGCCCGGGAGGTGGGCCCCAGGGGGGAGGTGGTGGGCCTGGACTTCTCCGCCGGCATGCTGGAGGTGGCCCGGCAGAAGACGGCCGCCCTGGGGCCGGCTCAGGCCGAACTGGCCTCCATCCACTGGGTGGAGGGGGATGCCCTCGCCCTGCCCTTCCCCGACGGGAGCTTCGACCGGGTGGTGACCAGCTTCGGCATGCGGAACGTGGCCGACGTGGCCCGGGCCTTCCAGGAGATGGCTCGGGTGGTCCGGCCTGGCGGCTGGGTGGTCTGCCTGGAGCTCTCCCACCCGCCCCATCCCCTGGTGCGGGTGCCCTATCTGGCCTACTTCCGCCATGTGGTCCCTCTTCTGGGCGCGTGGGCCCGGCACCTCTCCCGGGGGGAGGGGCCCGCCCCCTACCAGTGGCTGCCCCAATCCTTGGAAGGCTTCCCAGACCAGGAAGGGCTGGCCGCCATCCTGCGGGCGGCGGGGCTGGAGGCGGTCCGTTACACCAACCTGACGGGCGGCATCGTCTGCGTCCATCAGGGCCGGAAGCCGGGTGGGTCATGAGTTCGTCCAGGGCTCAAGAGAAGGCGGCCACCCGGCGGAGGATCCTCGACGCGGCCATTGACGTCTTCTCCCGCCGGGGGTACCATCAGGCTGCGGTCGATGAGATCGTCCGGGCTTCGGGAACCTCCAAGGGCGCCGTCTACTTTCACTTCGCCAGCAAGGAAGCCATCTTCTTCGCCGTGGTGAACGAGATCGCCAGCCTCCTGGAGCGGCGGGTCGACGAGGCCATCGCCGGCCAGCGGGGGGCGGTCCAACGGGTAACGGCCGCGGTGGAGGTGGCGCTGGAGACCCTCTCCCGCCACCGGAAGCTGGCCAAGATCTTCCTCGTGGACGCCATCGGCATGGGACCGCCCTTCGCCGAGCGGGTGCTGGCCATCCACCAGCGGTTCACCGAGCTGATCCAGCGGTACCTGGACCAGGCGGTGGCCGAGGGCGACCTGGAGCCCCAGGATACGGCCCTGGCCGCCACGGTCTGGTTCGGCGCCCTCAACGAGCTCCTGGTCCGTTGGGTGCTCGATGAAGAGGCCGGGCCTGAGGCGTTGCAGGCGAAGATCCCGGCGTTAACCACCATTCTTCTGAGGAGCGTGGGTCGATGAACGGCGCGTTCCAGGCCTTTCTGCAGGCCTGGCTGAAGCAATTCGCCCGCACCCTGATGGTGCTTCTGCGGGTGATGATCCCGGTCTTTCTTCTGGTCTCGGTCCTGGAAGCCTTGGGCTGGATCGAGATCGCCGGGCGTTGGCTGGCGGCGCCGTTGGAGTGGGTGGGGATCGGTCCCCGGGCGGCCATCGCGCTCCTGGTCGGCCTCTTTGCCGGCTTGTATGCGGCCATCGGCACCATGGCCTCGTTGGGCATGACGCCCATCGAGGTCCTGCCTGTCGCCCTCTTCCTCCAGTTCGCCCACGCCTTGCCCATGGAGGCGTCCGTCGCTCACCAGGGCGGCGCCAGCGGCTGGCGCCACGCCCTCTCCCGGCTGGTCATGGGGATTCTGGCGGCCGCCACCGCTCCCTTCCTGGCGCGCCTGGCCGGCATGGAACCGGCCCCGGCGGGAGGGCCCGCCGCGCCGCTCCCGGTCGGGGTGGCCGGGGAAGCCCCGGCCTTCTGGGCGGTCTTCCTGCAGTCTTTGGTGGATCTGGGCGAGACCCTGGTAGTCTTGGTGGTCATCCTGGCGGCCATCACCCTGATCATCCAGCTCCTGGAGGCGTCGGGCTGGCTGGAGCGCTGGTCCGACGCGGCGGCCCCCTGGATGGGGAAGGTGGGCTGGTCGGGGGATGCGGCCCTGCCTCTGGTGACAGGCCTCTTTGCCGGGCTCATCTACGGCGCCGGCGTGATGATCGATCAGTTCCAGCGGGGGCGCCTGAAGGAGCGGGAAGGGCGGGAGCTCTTCTTCTTCCTGGGCGCCTGCCACTCGGTCTTGGAGGATCCTTTCCTCTTCGTCCCGGTGGGTGTGGGGCCGGCGCTCCTCCTCCCGGTGCGGATTGTGGCGGGGGGGCTGGTCCTCCTCTACTTGGCCGCGCGGCAGCGGTGGAGCACCCGCACCGCCCAGCCCGCGCCGCTGCCGGAGACCCGGGCGGCGGAGTCGGGAAGCCCCTGAGGGGCGCAGGGTGCTGGGGGACCAGGTGCCGGGACCGGTCCTCCCCAGCGGGGCCGCGCCCGGTCGGATGCTCGGCCAGATCCGCGGGGCCAATCGAATGGAAAAGGCCAGGGCCTCGGCCCTGGCCTTCTTCGTTTCCTCAGGATGCCTAGCCCTCTGCCGCCCCTGAAGGATCAGGGCGTGGTGATCCGCCCTTCCACCTGCAGGGAGATGGGGCTGATGGCCTGGATGTACTCTGCCACCACCTCCGCCATCAGCCGGCCCGAGGTGGGATCGACGAGGACCTTCCCGTTGGTGAAGGCCGCGTAGCCGTCACCGCCGGTCAGCATGAAGTCGTTGGTCGCCACCACGTAGCGGGCGCTCGGGTTGAGGGGCTGGCCGTTCACCTCCACCGAGAGGACCCGCTGGCCCGGCGGCCGGCTCGGATCGTAGGTGAAGCGGATCCCCGACACATGGGGGAAGCGGCCCGCCACCGATTCCACCTGGCTGACGCCGTTCTCCAGCGCGGCCCAGAGATCGGCCCCCGTCAGCTCCGTGGTGACCACCACGTTGCCGAAGGGGAGCCAGGCCACCACGTCCCGGCGGGTGATGGGGCCCGGCTCGAAGAGCATGTTGGTCCGGATCCCGCCGCCGTTGGTCACCGCCACGTCCGCCCCGGTGAAGGCCCGCAGGGCGTCGGCCACCAGGTTGCCCAGAGGATCCTCCTTCTGGCGGATGGTGCTGTTCCGGGCATCCAGGGGCACCAGGGTCTCACCGATCACCTCGCCCAAGGCCGCGTCCAGCTGGGACTCGTAGTCGGCCATGAGGGCGGTCATGGCCGGGTGGGGCGCCAGATCCCGGGTGACGGGCACCATCTCCGAGCGGGCATCCACCATCCGACCGTTCTCCACCGTCAGGGTGGTGACGCCCAAGTACCGAGCCTCGGAGCCCGCCTTGCTGATGAACTGGCGGCCCACCCACTCGGTGGTCACGTCGTGGTCGTGGCCGCCCAAGACGACGTCGATCTCCGGCACCGCCGCCAGAAGGGCCCGGTCCTCGGCGATGGTGAGGTGGGTGAGGGCGACGATCACCTCAGCCCCCTGGGCCTTCAGCCGCTCCGCGCCGATCCGGGCGGCCACGATGGGATCGACGAAGCGGGTCTCCTCCCCCGGGCTGGCCAGGACCACGGTGTCGGGGGTGACCAGGCCCAGGAGGCCCACCTTCACCCCGTCCACCTCCACCAACGCGGTGGTCTGGGTGCCGGGGTAGAGGCCCATCCGCCAGAGGACATTGGTGGAGAGCCAGGTGAACTCGCTCTCGGCGATCCGCTCCTGGAGGACGGCGTCACCGAAGTCCCACTCGTGGTTGCCGAAGGCGGCGTAGTCGACGCCGATCACGTTCATGCCCTGGATCATTTGGCTGCCGTAGAAGACCGATGAAGCCAGGGACGGCGAGATCAGGTCCCCGGCGAAGAGGACCAGGGCGTTGGGATGTTGGGCCCGGTACTGGTCGATCAGGGTGGCCAGCCGGTCGAAGCCGCCCAACTCTTCATCGACGGGGGGCAGGTCGTAGGCGTCGTTGAAGTGGAGGAGCGTGATCTGGGCGGCCGAGGCCGTCCCTGAGAGCAGGACCACGACCAACGCGAGCGCAAGCCACAGGTGGGACGAACGATGGGACCCCTTTACCATGCTTTCCCTCCTGTTCCAGTGGCCCGCGACGGGGCCTGTCCACCAGCCCGGGGCGGTGCGCCGGGCGCGGCCCGGGGGCGGAGCCTGCCTTCATCACGTCACGAGCCGCCCGCACCCGCCCTTCGCCCGGGAGCAGGAGCGCCCGGCCCTTGCGCCCGACGCAGGGGTGGGCGAGAATAGAGGCGCACCGCACCCGACCGAGGGGACGATGGCCATGTTTTTCTTTCCTTTCTGGTTTCTCCTTCTCTTGTTCCTCCCCCTCTGGCTCGCGCTCATCTACTTCAACCTGATCGCGACCAGCTTCAGCGTGCTGGGCCTTTCGCCGGAAGCCGCCTTCTGGCTGGTGGTGGCGGTGGTGCTGGGGAGCCTGATCAACATCCCCGTCTGGCGGGAGCGGGTGATTCACCCGGGTCGGGTCTTCCCCGTGGGGCTCTTCTTCTACTACAGCACGCCGCCCGTGGTCCAGGAGCGGGTGCTGGCGGTGAACGTGGGGGGCGCGGTGATCCCCGTTCTCTTAGCCCTTTACCTGCTCCAGCGGGCGCCCCTGGGGCCCACCCTGGTGGCCACCCTCCTCATGACCCTCTTGGTCCACAAGGTCTCCCGGATCATCCCGGGGCGGGGGATTGGGGTGCCCGTCGTCATCCCGCCCCTGGCCGCGGCGGTGCTGGGCATCCTCTTCGGCGGCGAGAACGCGGCCCCCGTGGCCTACATCGCCGGGGTGCTGGGCACCCTGATCGGCGCCGATCTGCTCAACCTGCGCCGCCTGGATGCCCTGGGCGCGAACGTGGTGAGCATCGGCGGCGCCGGGGTGCGGGATGGGATCCTCCTGGTGGGTGTGGTGGCCGCGCTCATCCCCGCCCTGTAGAGCGGCCCGCTGGTCCGACCCCCGGCGGCCGGGCGGCGATGGGGCGGGCCGATCAGGCGAGGCGCTCCTCCTGCTCCGACGGCTCAGCCAGCTTGTAGCCGAAGCCCCGGACGGTGACGATGCGGGTGGGGTGCTCGGGGTCGTCCTCGATCTTGCTCCGCAGGAAGTGGATGTACTTCTTGGCGTCCTCGCCGGAGCTGTAGGGCTTGCCGGGCCAGATCCGGTTGAGGATCTCCTCGCTGGAGAAGACCTTCCCCGGCCGGGAGATCAAGAGGCAGAGCAGCTCGTACTCCTTGGGGGAGAGCTCCACCTTCCGGCCGGCCACCTCCACGTGCTTCCGCTCGTCGTCCACCAGGATGTCGCCGCAGCGGAAGATCTGGCCGTCGGAGTGGCCTGAGCGGCGGAGGACCGCTTCGATGCGGGCCGCGATCTCCTGGAGGTCGAAGGGCTTGGTCACGTAGTCGTCGGCGCCCAGGTTGAGCCCCTTCACCTTGTCGGCGGTGCTGTCCCGCACGGTCACCATGATGACGGGCGTCTGGCCCAGCCGGCGAAGCTCCTTGAGCACCTCCCAGCCGTCCCGCTCGGGCAGGTTGCAGTCCAGCAGGACCAGATCGGGCTCGAAGGCGACGTAGCGGGCCAGCGCCTCGCTCCCGTCGCAGGCCACGTCCACCGTGTGGCCTTTGGCCGTCAGGTACCGCTGGAGCAGGCTGCGGGAGGCCGCGTCGTCCTCAACAATCAACAGGCGGGCTTGCATGGGTTCACCTCCGCTCGAAGTCCACGGGCAGGGTGAAGGAGAACCGGCTCCCCTTGACGGGCAACCGTTCCACATCGAGCCGGCCCTGGTGCATCTCCACATAGCGCCGGGCGACGGCCAGGCCCAGGCCCAGCCCCGCCGTCGACTCCCGCCGGGCGGCGGCACCCTGCTGGAAAGGCTCGAAGATGCGGGCCATCTCGTCGGGCTCCACACCCGGCCCCGAGTCCTCCACCTCCACCCGCACCTGATCCCCCTCCGCCCGGAGCCGGACCCGGACCTCGCCGCCCTCGGGGGTGAACTTGACCGCGTTGTTGAGCAGGTTGAGGACCACCTGGCGCAGCTTGGTCTCATCACCCTTCACCCGGATGGCCGGTGGCAGGTCAAGCACCAGGCTGATCCGCTTGCGGCGGGCGTCCAGGCTGACCGTCTCAGCGCACCGCCGGATGAGCGGCGCCATCTCCAGGAGGATGGGCTCCATCTGCTCGGAGGCGCCGTTCTTGGAGAAGTGGAGGATGTTCTCGATCAGCTCCAAGAGGTGCTGGCCCGAGCGGCGGATCTCGTTCAGGTCCCGGGCCTGGTCGGGGGTGATGGGCCCGTCCACCCCTTCGAGCAGGAGCTGGGTGTGGCCCAGGATGGAGTGGAGGGGCGTCTTCAGCTCGTGGCCGCTCATGGCCAGAAACTCCGACTTCACCTTGTTGGCTTCGGCCAGCTTTCGGTTCATCTCCTGGAGCTCCTCGTTCCGGGCCCGGATGGTCCGGGACATGATGCGGAACTCCTGGGCGAGAAGCCCCACCTCTCCGGGCAGGGGCGGGCCCTCGGGGAGCTCGGGGATCTCCCCCTGGCCGAAGCGGCGGACCTGCTTGGCCAGGTGGGCCAAGGGACCCAGAAGACGCCGGTGGAGGAGGAGGGCCAGCCCTGCGCTCAAGAGGATGAAGCCGGCGCCCAGGAGGATCAGGAGCTGGCCCTGCTCGGCCAGGGTCTGGTCCATGGAGGCGAGGGAGTACCCCAGGCGCAGGTAGGTGTCGGGCCGTCCGGGGAAGCCTTGGACCACGTCCAGGTAATGGAGGCCCGAGGGGGTGCGGATCTCCCGCACCTGCTGGGCGCCGGGCATGGGGCGGACCACCGTCAGCTCCACCCCCTCCGCCCGGACCCGCTCCCCTTTGAGCTGGCCGTCCTCGACGATCTGGGCGTAGAGGACGTCGCCCAGGGCCATCCGGTCGGCCAGGAGCTGGTAGCGCAGGCCCCGCAGGGCGTCCTGGGGCGTTTGGGCCAGCTCCCGGAAGGCCCGCTGGAACTCGGACATGAGGAGCTGGGCCCGGGTCTGGCCTTCCATCGCGAGCTGCTGAGCCATCCGGGTCCAGGAGAAGAAGCCGTAGGCGAGGGCGGCGAGCACCGAGAGGATGAGGAAGGCGGCCAGAAGCCAGTCCCGGGTGGACCGGGTGTTGGGGTAGGTCTCCACCCGGCTCCGGCCCCGGAACCGGAAGGCCAGGCGGGACCAGGACCAGCCTTGGGACCGCCAGCGGGCCCAGAAGGGGCGGGCGCGGATGGGCTGGGTGCTGTGGGTGCTCACCGCTTCACCTCCCATCCGGGCCACAGGCGGCCGAGGGCCGCCAAGGGTCCAAAAGGTCGCGGTTTGCTTCGCTCCACGGCCCCAAGCACCCTCCTAGGGAACGGTTCCCTGCCGGTGCCGATCGGGTTCCCTCATCGCCACGGGCTTTTCCTGGAGACGGACCGGGAGATGCCAGGCTCTTCCATGGCGGGAAAAGCCTGCCCACGGTAGGCTGAAGGTGCAACGTGGCCTGGATCCTCAAGGGGGTGGTCACCCCGAGGAGCCATCCGTCACAAGCGGCCGCACGGACGGACGTTACAGGCCAGCCGGTCGCTTACGGGATGCCGCAAGGCACCCCATCACCGCAGCACCGACGCTGCGGAGACTAACCCGATCCCCCGAGGCATGCCCCGCAGGTTCCCAGCCCCTGCGGGGCTCTTTTTGTGGGGCCGTGCCCCTCCGGCGTGCGGGCGCTCACTCCGCCCTCCTGGCTTCGCTCGCTCGGCACGGCCCCGGCTCCGCCCTCCTGGCTCCGCCGGGGCCGTGAGGCCGCACGCCGGAGGGGCACGGGCCCGGTGGGGCCAGCGGTGGTTGCCCGCCGTTGGGGGTGAGCCGATGCTGGGGAGGGGACAAGCGTCGCCTGGGGAGTTTGCTGGGGGCCTGGGCTGGGGACGGGCCGCTTGGGCTGGATTGGGGCATTGTGTTGAAGAGAGCCTCGCGAAAGGACTATAATGACGGAAGTCGGTGGCGGGGGGCGGTGGCGTGCAGGGGTTCTGGCAAGGACGGAAGGGCCTCGTCATCCTCCTGGTGGGTCTGGCGCTGGTGGCTGGGCTCACTTGGGTCCTCAACCGGCAGGTGGGCGCGGACGACGAGGGCGATTCCCTGCGCCATCTGGTGGAGGTCATCGCCCTGGTGCGGACCCAGTATGTGGAGCCGGTCAGCACCCTGGACCTCATCGCCGCCTACACCGAGACGGGCAGCATCAACGGCATGCTGGCCAAAGTCCTCAACGACCCCTACACCCATTTCCTGGACCCCCGGGCGTACCAGCAGACCCAAATCGACATCGGCCGCACCTACGGCGGCTTGGGGATCTATGTCGGGATGCGGGATGATCAGCTGACGGTCATCGCGCCCATCCCCGGCACGCCGGCGCAGCAGGCGGGCCTGCAGGCGGGGGACCGCATCGTGGGCATCGACGGCCAGCCGACGGAGCTCATGTCCCAGGATGAGGCGGTCAGCCTCATGCGGGGTGAGGTGGGGACCACGGTGGTCATCGAGGTGGAGCGGGGCCGGGGGGACGAGGTCCAGCGGCTCACCTTTGAGATCGTCCGGGAAGAGATCGAGGTCCCCAGCGTGACCAAGAAGGCGGTCCTGGACGGCGACGACCTCCCCTTCTTGGGGAGCACCCGCCTGGGGTACGTCCAGCTCAGCTCCTTCAACGAGCGGACCACCGCAGAGGTGCGGGCGGCGGTGCGGGAGGTGCTCCAGGGCGGGGCGCAGGGCCTCCTCCTGGACCTGCGGAACAATCCCGGGGGGCTTTTGACGGCCTCCATTGAGGTGGCGGACCTCTTCCTGGAGGACGGCCCCATCGTTCATGTGGTCAACCGGGACCAGCGGCGCTTTACCTACCGGGCCGAGGGCGCCGGCACCTTCCCCCGGGTGCCCATGGTGGTGCTGGTCAACCAGTTCAGCGCCAGCGCGAGCGAGATCGTCTCGGGGGCCCTGCAGGACCGGGGCGTGGCCACCCTGGTGGGGACCACCACCTTCGGCAAGGGCCTGGTTCAGACGGTCATCCCCCTTTCGGGGGGCGCTGGCCTCTCCCTCACCACCGGCCGCTACCAGACGGCGGGCGGGCGGTTCATCCACGAGACGGGGATCGAGCCGGACGTGGCCGTCCCCGTGGACGACGAGACCCAGCAGCAGATCAACCAGTGGCTCACCGAGTCGGAGCTCCATCTGGAGGACCCCCAACTCCAAAAGGCGCTGGAGATCCTCCGCGACATGGTGGTGGCGGGCGCCCGCCAGGCGGCGTGACGGGGCCCGCCACGGGCGGCGTCGGGCTGGGGGCTCTCCAGGGGCGTGAGGCAGGCTTCCCCGAGGGCAGGCAGGTCTCCCCTCCGGTGGTGGGAGCCTCCCTGACGTTCGGGCAGCGGAGTTCGCCTTTCCCTGACAGGACGGTGTCACCGAACGGGCCGTACCCTGAAGGGAGGCCTTTCCAGCCGGTTTGGGGCGGCGTCGCCGTCCGGCGGGGCGTGGTATAATGACCAACGCCGGGGCGGGTTGGAGCCAACCCGCCCCTCTTGGCGCGGGAGGTGGCAACATGGGTTCGGTCCAGGCGAAGAAGGCTCTGGAGCCGGGGCCTCCCTTTCCTGAGCGGCCTCGGGTAGAATCGAAGCCCTTTCGGGTGGTTTCCGACTTTGAACCCGCCGGGGACCAACCCAAGGCCATCGCGGAGCTGGTGGAGGGCATCCAGCGGGGCGAGAAGTTCATGACCTTGCTCGGGGTGACGGGGTCGGGGAAGACCTACACCATGGCCAAGGTGATCGAGGCGGTCCAGCGGCCCACCCTGGTCCTGGCCCACAACAAGACCCTGGCCGCCCAGCTCACCGCGGAGTTCCGGAGCTTCTTCCCCGACAACGCGGTCCACTACTTCGTCAGCTACTACGACTACTACCAGCCGGAGGCGTACGTGCCCCAAACGGACACCTACATCGAGAAAGACGCCTCCATCAACGACGAGATCGACCGGCTCCGCCACGCGGCCACCAGCGCGCTCTTTGAGCGGCGGGACGTCATCATCGTCGCCAGCGTCTCCTGCATCTACGGCCTGGGCTCGCCCGAGGACTACCAGGCCATGACCCTCTCCCTGCGCCACGGCGACTTCCGGGATCGGGACCTGATCCTCCGGAAGCTGGTGGGGATCCACTACGAGCGGAACGACGTGGGGTACCGGCGGGGCACCTTCCGGGTCCGGGGGGACGTGATCGAGATCATCCCCGCTTACCAGGAGACCATGATCCGCATCGAGTTCTTCGGCGACGAGGTGGACCGGATCCTGGAGATCGACCCCATCACCGGCGAGGTCCTGGGGGAGCGGGAGACCCTCCACATCTACCCGGCCAGCCACTATGTGACACCGGAGGAGAAGCTGAAGCGGGCCCTGGCCTCCATTGAGCAGGAGCTGGAGGAGCGGCTGGCCGAGCTGCGCCGGGAGGGGAAGCTGCTGGAGGCCCAGCGCCTGGAGCAGCGGACCCGCTACGACCTGGAGATGCTCCGGGAGGTGGGCTACTGCAACGGCGTCGAGAACTACTCCCGGCACCTGTCGGGGCGGGAGCCAGGGGAGCCCCCGGCCTGCCTTCTCGACTACTTCCCCGGGGACTACCTCATGTTCATCGACGAGTCCCACCAGACCATCCCCCAGGTGGGGGGTATGTACCACGGCGACATGTCCCGCAAGAAGACCCTGGTGGAGTACGGCTTCCGGCTGCCCTCGGCCCTGGACAACCGGCCGCTTAAGTTCGAGGAGTTTGAGCAGCACTACAACCAGGTGATCTTTGTCTCGGCCACGCCCGGGCCCTACGAGCGGCGGCTCTCCACCCGGATCGTGGAGCAGATCATCCGGCCCACGGGCCTGGTGGACCCGGAGGTGGTGGTCCGTCCCGTCAAAGGCCAGATCGACGACCTGATCCACGAGATCCGCCAGGTGACCGCCCGCAACGAGCGGGTGCTGGTCACCACCCTGACCAAGAAGATGGCCGAAGACCTGACGGACTACCTCCAGGAGATGGGGATCCGGGTCCGCTACCTCCACTCGGAGATCGCCGCGTTGGAACGGGTGGAGATCCTGCGGGATCTGCGGCTGGGGAAGTTCGATGTGTTGGTGGGGATCAACCTGCTCCGGGAGGGGCTGGACCTGCCCGAGGTCTCCCTGGTGGCCATTCTGGATGCGGACAAGGAGGGCTTCCTCCGCTCCGAGACCTCCCTCATCCAGACCATCGGCCGGGCGGCCCGGAACGTCAACGGCCGGGTGATCCTCTACGCCGACCAGATCACCGACTCCATGCGGGCGGCCATCGAGGAGACCCGCCGGCGGCGGGAGATCCAGCTGGAGTACAACCGGAAGCACGGCATCACCCCGGAGACCGTGCGGAAGCAGATCCGAGACATCGTGCAGGACGCCCGGGAGGAAGAGGCCCGGCAGGAGGCGGAGAAGGCCGAGCGGATCCGCCGCCGGGCCCAGGCCATGCGGCCTGAAGAGCTGGCCCGCCAGATCCAGGAGCTGGAGGAACAGATGTACGAGGCGGCGAAGAAGCTGGAGTTCGAGCGGGCCGCCGAGCTGCGGGACGAGATCAAGGAGCTGCGGGATGTGCTCACGGGCCTGGGGCAGCTCCACGGCTGGCACTGAGGGGCACGGCCCGGGCTGAGCAGGTTGGGCGTACGGCGTGAGGGGGCATGCACCGTTGAGCCAGGAGAAGATCATCATCCGAGGGGCTCGCCAGCACAACCTAAAGGGGATCGATCTGGAGATTCCCCGCAACCGGCTGGTGGTCTTCACCGGGCCATCGGGGTCGGGGAAGTCGTCCCTGGCCTTCGACACCATCTACGCGGAAGGCCAGCGGCGGTACGTCGAGTCCCTCTCGGCCTACGCCCGGCAGTTCTTGGGCCAGATGGACAAGCCGGACGTGGACTTTATCGAGGGGCTGTCGCCGGCCATCTCCATCGACCAGAAGACCACCAGCCACAACCCCCGGTCCACGGTGGGGACGGTGACGGAGATCTACGACTACCTCCGCCTCCTCTACGCCCGGATCGGCCAGCCCTATTGCCCCAACTGCCAGATTCCCATCGCCCAGCAGACGGTGGAGCAGATCGTCGACCGCCTCCTCCAGTTCCCCGAGGGCACCCGGATGCAGATCCTCGCGCCCCTGGTCCGGGGCCGGAAGGGCGAGCACAAGAAGCTCTTGGAGGAGGTCCGGCAGGAAGGCTTCGTCCGGGTCCGGGTGAACGGCGAGGTGCGGACCCTGGATGAGCCCATCGAGCTGGAGAAGCAGAAGAAGCACACCATCGAGGTGGTCGTCGACCGGGTGATCGTGCGGGAGGGGATCGAGACCCGCCTGGCCGACTCCCTCCAGACGGCTCTCGCCCGGGGTGACGGGCTGGTGGTGGTCCAGGTGCTGGGGGGCGAGGGGGTGGAGCCCGAGGAGCTCCTCTTCAGCGAGAAGTACGCCTGCCCCCAGTGCGGCTTCAGCTTCGGCGAGCTGACGCCCCGGATGTTCTCTTTCAACAGCCCCTTCGGCGCCTGCCCGGGCTGCGACGGGCTGGGCATCCGCATGGAGGTGGACCCCGAACTGGTCCTGGACCGGCGCCGGTCGGTGCGGGATGGGGGGATCCTCCCCTGGGCCAACAGCCACAGCCGCTGGCTCTGGAGCGTGCTGGAGGCGGTCTGCGAGCGGATCGGCCTTGATCCCGAGAAGCCCCTGAGCCAGGCGACGCCGGAGCAGATCCAGGTGCTCCTCTACGGCACCGGCGGCGAGAACGTCCGCTTCACCTACCGGAACCAGCACGGCCGGGCCCGGGTCTACGAGACGCCCTTCGAGGGCGTGATGGCCTGGCTCCAGCGGAAGCACCGGGAGGCCCAGTCCGACTGGGGTCGGAGCGAGGTGGAGCAGTACATGGCCTCCCAGCTCTGCCCCGTCTGCCAGGGGGGCCGCCTCCGGAAAGAGAGCCTCTCGGTCCTGGTGGGGGGCAAGAACCTGGTGGAGGTGACCCGCCTCTCGGTCCGGGAGTGCCTCCGCTTCTTCGAGGAGCTGGAGCTCAGCGAGCGGGAGCAGATGATCGCCCGCCAGGTGCTGAAGGAGATCAAGGCCCGCTTGGGCTTCCTGGTGGACGTGGGCCTGGACTACCTCACCCTCGACCGGGCGGCCAGCACCCTCTCGGGGGGCGAGGCCCAGCGGATCCGGCTGGCCACCCAGATCGGCTCCCAGCTGGTGGGGGTCCTCTACATCCTGGATGAGCCGAGCATCGGCCTCCACCAGCGGGACAACCGGAGGCTGATCGAGGCCCTCAAGGGCCTGCGGGACCTGGGGAACACGGTCATCGTCGTGGAGCACGACGAGGAGACCATCACCGAAGCCGACTACGTGGTGGACATCGGCCCCGGTGCCGGCAAGCACGGCGGCGAGGTGGTCGCCCAGGGGACGCCCGCGGAGGTGGCGGCCAACCCCAACTCCCTCACGGGGCAGTACCTGTCGGGGCGCCGCTCCATCCCCGTGCCCCAGATCCGCCGGTACACCCCGGCGGAGAAGGGGGAGCGGCCCGTCTTGCGGGTGCGGGGGGCCCGGGCCCACAACCTGAAGAACATCGACGTGGAGTTCCCCCTGGGACTCTTCATCTGCGTCACGGGGGTGTCCGGCTCGGGCAAGAGCACCCTGGTCAACGAGGTGCTCTACAAGCAGCTGGCCCGGGACCTGAACGGGGCCAATGTGCGGGCGGGGGAGCATGACGGGATCGACGGGCTGGAGCACCTGGAGAAGGTGATCCAGATCGACCAGTCGCCCATCGGCCGCACCCCCCGGTCCAACCCGGCCACCTACACCGGGGCCTTCACCGGGATCCGGGAGCTCTTCGCCATGACGCCCGAGGCCCGGGCCCGGGGCTACAAGCCGGGCCGGTTCAGCTTCAACGTGAAGGGCGGGCGGTGCGAGGCGTGCCAGGGCGACGGCATCATCAAGATCGAGATGCACTTCCTGCCCGACGTCTACGTGCCCTGTGAGGTCTGCAAGGGGAAGCGGTACAACCGGGAGACCCTGGAGATCACCTACAAGGGGAAGACCATCGCCGACGTGTTGGAGATGACGGTGGACGAGGCCCTGGACTTCTTCGGCCTGATCCCCAAGGTGGAGCCCAAGCTCCGCACCCTGCGGGACGTGGGGCTGGGCTACATCCAGCTGGGCCAGCCGGCCACCCAGCTCTCGGGCGGGGAGGCCCAGCGGGTGAAGCTGGCCACGGAGCTCTCCCGGCGGAGCCGGGGCCGCACCCTGTACGTGCTCGATGAGCCCACCACCGGCCTCCACACCCACGACATCCGGAACCTGCTGGACGTGCTCAACCGGCTGGTGGACCAGGGGAACACGGTGATCGTCATCGAGCACAATCTGGACGTCATCAAGACCGCCGACTACATCATCGACCTGGGTCCTGAGGGCGGCGACCGGGGCGGCCGGGTGGTCGCCCAGGGGACGCCCGAGGAGGTCGCCCTCAACCCCAACTCCTACACGGGCCAGTTCCTCCGGCCCATCCTGGAGAAGGCGGGCACCCTCCCGCCCGCAAGGAAGGGCCATGCCAAGGCCCTTTCCGCCTCGGAAGCGCCCGCCGCCCAGGTGGCCGAAGGCTCGAGGGCCGTGGTACCATAAAGGTATGAGCCTCGAGATGGCCGACCGGGCGCCGGGCGCCGGAGAGGAACGGGCCCGGCTGGAGGAGAAGCTGGCCCGCCTTCCGAGCCAGCCGGGCGTCTACCTGATGAAGAACGCCGCCGGCGAGGTGATCTACGTCGGCAAGGCGGTCTCCCTGCGCGCGCGCGTCCGCTCCTACTTCCAGCCCTCCCGGCACGGGCGAGGGCCGGGGAGCGCCAAAGTGGCGGCGATGGTGGCCCAAATCGCCGACTTCGAGTACATCGTCACCGACACGGAAGTTGAGGCCCTCATCCTGGAGTCCAACCTGATCAAGCGGTACCGGCCCTGGTACAATGTCCGGCTCCGGGACGACAAGGCCTACCCCTACATCAAGGTGACCCTGGAGGAGCGCTTCCCCCGGGTGATCCTGGTCCGCCGGAAGCGGAACGACGGGGGCCGCTACTTCGGCCCCTACACCAACGTCCACGCGGTCCGGGAGACCCTCCAGTTCATCCGGAAGCTCCTCCCGGTGCGGACCTGCACCCTGGACCTGTCGGGCGAGCTCAACTACCGGCCCTGCCTCATGTACCACATCGACCGCTGCGGCGCGCCCTGTGCGGGGCTCCAAAGCGAGGAGGAGTACCAGAAGATCATCGACCAGGTGCTCCTCTTCCTGGAGGGCCGCCAGGAGGCCCTCATCCCCGAGCTCACCCGGCGGATGGAGGCGGCGGCCGCGGAGCTCCAGTTTGAGCGGGCCGCCCGGATCCGGGACCTGATCCGGGGCTTGGAGACGGTCATCGAGCGGCAGAAGATCGTCTCCACCACCGACACCTCCGACCAGGACGTCCTGGGCCTGGCCGTGGGCCGGGAGACGGCCTGTGTGCAGATCTTCTTCGTCCGGGGCGGGAAGCTGGTGGGGCGGGAGAGCTTCTTCGTCGACGTGACGCCCGAGACGGAGGAGGCGGAGGTGCTGGGCGCCTTCCTCCGGGAGTACTACGAGCGGGCCGACCTGGTGCCGCCCCAGATCCTGGTCCCCGTCGAGCCGGAAGATGCCGACGTGCTGGTGGCTTGGCTCCAGCAGCGCCGGGGGGGCAAGGTCCGCCTGCGCCGGCCCCAGCGGGGCGAGAAGCGGGCCCTGATCGAGATGGTGGTGGAGAACGCCCGGCTCGCCCTGCAGGAGCACGAGGCCCTGAGCGGGCAGAAGAAGAGCCGCAACCAGCAGGCCTTGGCGGCCCTGGCCGAGCATCTGAGCCTGGAAGGGCCCCCGCGGCGGATCGAGTGCTTCGACATCTCCAACCTGCACGGCCAGCAGGCCGTCGCCTCCATGGTGGTCCTCACCGACGGCGAGCCCGATCCCAGCCAGTACCGCCGGTTCAAGATCCGGAGCGGCGAGACCCCCGACGACTACCGGATGATGGCCGAGGTGATCCGGCGGCGGTTCACCAACTACCTCCAGGAGACCAAGGAGATCGAGCGCCTGGTGGCCCAAGGGGATCCCGAGCAGGCGGCCGCCCGCCGGCAGGAACTCATGGCCCAGGCCCGCTTCGCCGCCCGGCCGGACCTGGTGGTGATCGACGGGGGCAAGGGCCAGCTCAACGCGGCCCGGGCTGTGCTGCAGGAGCTGGGCCTGGAGGATCTGCCCGTCATCGGCCTGGCCGAGCGCTTCGAGCAGATTTTCGTGGAGGACGATCCCGATCCCCTGGAGCTGGACCGCCACAGCCCGGCCCTCCACGTCCTCCAGCGGGTGCGGGACGAGGCCCACCGCTTCGCCCTCCGCTACCACCGCCAGCTGCGGGACGCGGAGACGAGCCGCTCGGCCCTGGACGAGATCCAAGGGGTGGGCCCCAAGCGGAAGAAGGCCCTCCTCCGCCACTTCGGCTCCCTCAAACGGATCCGGGAGGCAAGCTTGGAGGAGTTGTACGCGGTGCCAGGGCTTCCCCGGTCCGTGGCCGAACGGATCTACCAGGAGCTCCGTTAATCCCTTCACGCAGACCGCCCACGAGGCGAACCGCAGACGAGGCAGACCGCAAGGGGGGCGTCAGATGGAACGGGACCAGCGGGGTTCGATCCCCGAGCAACACCGGCCTGGCCCGCCCCGCCGGGTGGCCCTGTTTGGCGGCTGGAGCCAGGGGCCCCGGGTGGAGGCCCGGCAGCGCCTGACCGAAGCCCTGGTGGCCGGCGGCCTGGAGGTGGTCACCCCCCAGAGGGCCGCCGATCTGGCCGAGCGACCCGATTTGGTGGTCACCGTGGGCGGTGACGGCACCCTCCTCGACGCGGTCCGCCGGTTCCGGGTGTGGGACGTCCCCTTCTTCTCGGTGAACGCGGGGCACCTGGGCTTCCTCTCCGCGGTGGCCCTGGACGGGCTGGAGGAGGCGGTGGAGCACCTGCGGGCCGGGGCCTGGGTGGAGGTGAAGGCCCCCTTGCTCCAGGTGGCGGCCCAGCCGGCCAGCCCTGCCGGCGAGGAGCTGGAGGCCCAGGAGATCTTCTGCCTCAACGACCTGGTGGCCGACCGGGCCAGCCCCCGCACCCTCACCCTCTCGGTGAAGGTGGCCGACTTGGAGATGGCGCCCGTGGTGGGCGACGGCCTGGTGGTGGCCACGCCCCTGGGCTCCACGGCCTATGCCCGGGCGGCGGGCGGCCCCATGATCCACCCCTCCTTGGCCGCCTTCCAGCTGGTGGGGCTCAACCTGCACCACTCCATCCACACCCGCTACGTGGACACCCCCCTGGTCCTGCCGCCCAGCCACGACCTGGAGATCGTCAACCTGCGCCCCCACGACCGCCCCGCCCGCTTGACGGCCGACGGCATGGTGATCGCGGAGAACTTCCTGCGCTGCACGGTCCGCTGGCTGGACGGGGGCGTCCGCCTCGCGTACCTGCCGGGCTTTTCCTACCTGAAGCGGGTGGAGGCGGTCCTCTGGGGAACGGCCCAGGCTCGGGAGTAGGACGGGTGGGGCGGAGGTCCCCTGGAGGTCCGGCGGCCTAGGGGGTGGGTGGGCCGTAGAGGGCTTCCAGCCCCGCCTCCAGCTCCTGGGGTTGGAAGCCGAAGCGGCGGGGGATGAGGTCGGGGTCGGTGGGGCCGGCCAGGGTGAGGAGCTCCAGCTCTTGCTGGGTGAGGGGCGGCTCATTGATGAGGCGGCTGCCGGCCCAGGCGGCCAGCCGCACCACGGGGATGGGCACCTGGACCACCAGCCGGTGCCGGTCCATCACCCGGAGGAGGAGCCGGGCCATCTCAGCCAGGGTGTACGCCTGAGGGCCCCCCAGCTCGAAGGTCTCCCCGTGGGTGGAGGGGTCGGTGAGGCTGATCCGGATGCACCGGGCCAGGTCCGCCGCGGCCAGGGGCTGGAACCGGGCCTGGGTCCGGGGGACGAAGGCCAGCCCCGGTGGGGAGAAGCGCAGGCTCTGCCGCAGCTTTTCGAAGAAGCCCCCGCCCTCGCCGAAGAGAAGGGAGGGCCGGAAGATGGTCCACGCCAGGCTGCTGGCCCGGACCAGTTCCTCCGCCTGCCACTTGGAGTGCGCGTAGGCGTAGCGAGGGTCGGGCGTGGCCCCCAGCGCGCTCACCAAGATGAAGCGCCGGGCCCCGGCCGCCTCGGCAGCGGCCAAGAGGTTGCGGGTGCCCTCAACGTTGATGGCCCGGTAATCGCCGTCCCGGCGCCTCCGGAGGACGGCGACCAGGTGGATGACCGTCTCCACGCCCTCGCAGGCGGCCTGCAGGCTGCCCGGATCCCGCACGTCGCCCACCACCTGCTCGGGCTCGGAGCCGGGGAAGCGGGAAAGGCGCGGCATGGGCGCCTCGTGGACCAGGGAGCGTACCGGCAAGCCTTGTCCCATCAGCTGTCGGACGACGGCCCGGCCCACCAGGCCTGAACTGCCCGTGACCAAGATCACTGCATGTGCCCTTCTTCCTCGGCGGCCCGAGGCCGCCCCTTTTCGGAGCCAGCATACCCCGTCCTGGGGTCCCGGTCAAAGGGGCGGCCCGGATTCGCCCTTGGCCAGAAGGCGGGGCTCTTGGCAGGCGAGGGCGAGGATTCAGGCAACGGCGGGCCTTATGGAAGGGGCCCGGCCGGCGGCCCTACGGCGGGCAAGGCGCGCCGCCGGATCCCGGCCGGCGGCCGCGGCCCTTACGAACGGGGACCGTCTTGCCGAAAGGGCTCGCCTTACCGGTCGGGCTCGATCACGATCTCGCCCTCTTTGTCCAGGCGGACCCGGACCCACTCCACCTCCTGCTCCACCTTGCGGCTCGCCTTGCCGATGCGGAGGTGGACGTTGGGGAGGATCCGCCGGGCGTGGAGCACCCCGTCCTCGACGAACTCCAGCGTGGTGACGGTCCCCGCCTCGGCGCCTACCGAGTGGAGCTCCACCCGCCCCGACTGGACCCGAAGGGACCCCCCGATGAGCTGGGCGCTGGGGGCCAGGACCCCCAGCCGGGCGTAGACCTGGGAGTTGTAGATGGCCTTCCCCGTCACATGGAGGGTGCCGCTGGCGACGAGGCGGGAGTTCTGCAGGGAGTCGACGGTGATGGAGGCAGACCGGGCCGGGTGGTGCTGGAGCTGCTGCCGGAGGGTGGTCAGGAGCTCAATGGGCTCGTCCAGGGGCAACAGGCTCCCGTCCCGGATCCCCAAGGCGAAGCCCCGGGCCAACCGTTGGGCCAGCACCTGGACCTGCTCGTTGAGGAGGGAGGGGTGCTCCAGGAGTCGCTTGCCCAGTTGGGCCAGCCGGTCCGGCAGCTGGCGGAACTTGAGGTGGAGGAGCCGTTCCACCAGGGTCCGCTCGGTGGGGGGAACGCCCACCGTGGGGGCCCCCTGCTCCTGCAGCCGCCGCTGCACCTGGGCCACCATCCCCCGCAGTTCCGAGAGGAGGCGGATGCCGTCATCCAGGGGGCCCATCAGCTCCGCGGCGAAGGCGTAGGAGCCGCCCGCCACCAGCTGGGAGCTGATGGCCGCCCGCTGGACCAGAATGCCCGTCAAGCCCGCCAGGGTTGCCCCGCTGACCGAGCCCAGCACCCGGATCTGGCCCCCCGACTCGACCCGGACCGATTCGGTCACGTTGCCGCCGATCAGAATGTCGCCGTCGAACCGGACGTGGCCCCGCTTGGCTGTGAGGTCGCCCCGGATCTCGTGGAGGGGGATGATCTGGATCATCTCGCCCCGGAGCTCGGGCCGCCCTGTCTGCTCCGCGTAGGCGACCCGGCCCCCCTCCACCCGGCAGCCGGGGCCGGCGATGAGGTTCACCGAGCGGGGGGAGCGGGCGGGCACCTCCTCGCCCAGCACGTTCCGCCCGGGCGCGCCGGGCTCCGGGGGCTCGCAGTAGGCGGCCACCTCGCCGGCCATCACCGAGGGAATGGAGACCTCCCGGATCAGCTCCAGCCGCTGGGCGTGCTCCGCCTGGCTCTTCAGCTCTTCCTCCCGAGCGCGGGCCGCCTCCACGACGGGAATGCGGATCCGGCCGTCCTTGGGCTCCTTGGGGGGCACCCCCTGGGCCACCTTCACCCGCTGGTTGGGCTTCTCCGGCACCTGGGCGATGGCGGATTCGATCAGCCCGTAGAGGACACCCTCTTCCCGGAGGGCTTGGGCCACGTCCGCGGGAGTGAGCGGGGGCAGGGGCTCCTCTTCGGCCAGTTCTGGGTGGAGGACCACGTGGTGGGCGGGCGGGTGCGCGCGCAACCGCCAGGTGCGGCCCGGCTTCACCACCCAGGTGACGTACGCCTCCATCCGGTCGGAGGTGACCTCCACCTCCAGCCGGCTCTCCGCCGGCTCGTGGGGCAGGATCACCTCGATGTCGTCCACGTTCTGGACGGGCACCCGGCCGACGGCCAGCTGACCGGCCACCCGGAGCTGGACACCCGGTCCGGGCTCCACCGTGGGGACCGCGCCCACCCCACGCGGCGGCTCCAGGTGCAGCTTCCCGTCCCGGACCTCGATGAGACCGTCCCGGTCTTCATCCGGGTTGCCCGCCCCGTCCCCAGCGGGCTCGGCCGGCAGGTGGGCAGAAGCCGCGCGCTCGGCCACGTCGCGCTCGGGCTGGTCCACCATGCTGAGCCCCCCTTCCGATGCCCCTCTCCAGCGTAGAAGAGGTTCTTTTCGTCTTCTGGCAAATCCTGCGTTGGCAGGAAGGGGCTCCCTGGGGAGGAAAGGCGTGAGAGGGTGGGGGAAACGGAAGGAGGCGATGGCGCGGTGCGGCCAGGTTTGGGCGAGGCCGTCCCCGAGGGCCTCGGCCACGAAGGCCGGCGCTGGCGGCTGGATGCGCCGCCCTTCTCCACCTGCGGGCCCAATCCCGCCCTGGGCGATCTGGTGGCGGGAGCGGACCTGCCAACGGGGCCTGCCCTCCCACCCATGGGGCCAGCCGCGAGGGCGCCCCAGGCCGTCCGGGCCGGCGGGTTGGTGTCGGGGGGGAAGAATGATCCTCTCTACATGCTCCACCCCTATCACACCAAGGTGCCCCACCAGGCCATCGCCCAGCTCATCGAGCGGCACACCCAGCCGGGCCAGGTGGTGCTGGACCCCTTCTGCGGCTCGGGCATGACGGGCGTGGCCGCCCGCCTCACCGGGCGCCGGGCCATTCTGGTGGATCTTTCGCCTGCCGCCACCTTCATCGCCGCCGGCTACCTGAATCCCCTCCCGCCCGAGACCCTCCGGCAGGCGGGCCGGGCCTGGCTGGAGGCGGCCCGCCCCGAGCTGGCCCGGCTCTACCGCACCCCCGACGACGAGCCGGGGCAGTGGACGGAGCTGGAGTACACCGTCTGGAGCGACCGGTTCCGCTGCCCCCACTGCCGCACCGCCTTCCTCTTCTGGGATGTGGCCGTGGGGGGCGGCCCGGGGGAGCGCCGGGTCCGGCGGACGGTCCGCTGCCCGGGCTGCGGGCGGGCCTTGACCAAGCAGGCTTTGGAGCGGGTCTGGGGGCCTGATGGGCTGGCGGTCCAGGAGCCGGTGGAGCGGTGCCTCCCCGGCCGGCCCCAGCGCCTCCGCCCCGTGACCGCCGCGGACCGGGCCTGGCTGGCCGCGCTGGCCGAGACCCCGCCCGCCGACTGGTACCCCACCGACCCCCTCCCCGAGGGCCTCTCCGCCAACCAGCCCCAGCGCTCCCACGGCCTGACCCGCATCGACCAGTTCTACACCCCCCGGAACCTGCGGGCCTTAGCCCGGCTCTGGGCGGCCCTGAACGACTTTCCCGACCCGGTGGCCCGGGGTCTGGCCTTCCACTGGACGGCGGTGGCCCGGAACGCCTCCCGCATGAACCGCTGGCCCCGCCGCCGGGGGCCCCTTTCGGGCACCCTCTACCTGCCCTCCCTCGCCTACGAGATCCACGTGGGCCGGGCCCTGGCCCGCCACCTGCGGAAGGGGATGGCCGCCAGCGCCTTCCTCCACCAGCAGGCGCCGGGCGATCCCCAGGAGGCCCTCCGCATCGGGACCCAGTCGGCCACCCGCCTCGCCGGCGTGCCCGATGCGTCGGTGGACTACGTCTTCACCGACCCGCCCTTCGGGGACAACCTGATGTACTCGGAGCTCAACCTCCTCTGGGAGGCCTGGCTGGGCGTGCGGACCGATCCCTCCCAGGAGGCGGTGGTGGACCCCGTGGGCGGCCGGGACCTGGAGCGGTACCAGGCCCTGATGACGGCCGCCTTCCAGGAGGCGGCCCGGGTGCTCAAGCCCGGCCGGGCCATGACCGTCGTCTTCCACCACGCCCGGGCCGAGGTCTGGCAGGCGGTGCAGGAAGCCCTCCGGGCTGCCCGGCTCGATCTGGAAGAGGTGCAGGCTCTGGACAAGAGGCAGGGGAGCTTCAAACAGCTCACCTCCGCGGGCGCCGTCCGGTACGACCTGGTCCTCACCTTCCGGAAAGGCGCCAGCCCCGCCCGGGCTTGGAAGCCCGCCTCTCTCCCGGAGCCGAGCCGGTTCAGCGCCGGTTCCGCCCGGGCCAACTCCCCGCTCGCCCCGGCCGGCCCCGATCCCGAGGGGTGGGCCCGGGCCTTCCTGGCCCGCCTCCGGGACCATCAGGAGAAGGGCGATCATCCCCAGGCTCCCGCGGGCGAGCTCGATCCCGCCTGGCTCTACACCCAGTACGTGGCCGCCCGGATCCGGGAGGGCCTGCCCGTGGAGCTGGACGCGGCCCGCTTCTACCAGGTGGTCCGGGAAGCGCGCGGGGCCGCGGCCCCCGAAGAGGGTCCGGACGAAGCCCGGAAGCGGGCCCTGCCCCGGCCCGCCCGGCCGACACCCTTTCCGCCTGAAAGGGACGGCTCTCAACATAGTTGATCCATCACCTCAAAAAACTTGAACCGTGGGATTGACATCGGTGAAGGCCGAGGGTATAAGGGATGCGGGAGGTGGTGCCCGTGGCTGAGCGAGGTCCGCGGGAGCGGCATTGGGTGAGCCGCTGCCCCGCCTGCGAGGCGCCCCTGCGGGTGAGCCGGCTCGAGTGCCCCCAGTGCGCCACGGCCGTGGAGGGCCGCTTCGAGCTGACGCCCCTGGCCCGCCTGGACCGGGAGCAGCAGCGGTTCGTGGAGCTCTTCCTGGTCAGCCGGGGGAACATCCGGGAGGTGGAGCGGGTCCTGGGGCTCTCGTACCCCACCGTGCGCAACCGCCTGGAGCAGGTGATCGAAGCCTTGGGCTACCCGGTGCGGGCTGAGGGCCGGGAGGGCCGGATGCAGCCTGAGGAACGCCGCCAGCTCCTGGAGGCCTTGAGCCAGGGCGAACTCTCCGTGGACGAGGTGCTGCAGCGCCTCCGGTCAGGGAAGGAGTGAGGAGCGTGCGGAACGAGCGCCTGATGATCCTGCGGATGATCGAAGAGGGGAAGATCTCGGCGAACGAGGGCCTGGCTCTCTTGGAGGCGCTGGAGGAGGAAGGCCCCTGGCCGGAAGGGGCCGGCCCCCGGGAGGAGCAGGGTCCCCACGGGCAGGGCTCGGAGGCGCAGGGCTCCGAGGCGCAGGACCACGCTGAGCAGGCCGGGGAAGAAGGCCGCCGGGAGGCGCCCCTTTCGTCGGGCCGGGTTCGCCAGGAGGTTTCCGAGGAGGAGCCGGAGGTCCACATTTGGGGCTTCCGCTTCGATCCCGGGCGGGTGGGCGAGCAGGTGATGCGGGCCGTCGATCAGGTGGGCGAGCGCCTCCAGGACTGGCTGGAGAGTGGCAGCAGCTGGCTCAACGACTGGCTGGGCGACAGCTACGCCTTCCCCGCTGGTGAGGTGGGCTCGCTGGAGCCGGGGGAGCTCCTCACCGTGGAGATCCGCCTCCCCAACGGCCGGGTGACGGTGGAGCCCAGCCCCGATGAGCGGTACCACCTGGAGTGGGTCGCCCACGTCCGGGGCGCCGACCGGGAGCGGGCGGGGGACCGGGCCCGGCAGGCGGTGAAGGTGGAGCGGGAGCCGGGCCGGCTCATCCTCCGGGGCCACGACCGCTGGTGGACCGTGCTCGGCCGGGTGGATGTGTCGCTGCGCCTGCCGCCCCAGGGCCGGTACCGGCTGGACCTCACCTCGGCCAACGCCTCCCTCGCCGTGCGGGGCATCCAGGCCGAGCGGCTCCGGGCCCGCCTGGCCAACGGGGACGCCACCGTGGACGGGGCCCGTCTGGGCGCGCTGGAGATGAAGGCGGCCAACGGGCGGATCCGGGTGGAGCGGGGCCTGGCCGACCAGGTGCGCCTCACCACCGCCAACGGCCGGGTGGAGTTTACGGGCTCGGCCCGGAAAGCCCGGCTGGGTACCTCCAACGGCCAGGTGCGGGCCAGCTTCCGGGCCCTCGCCCCCGAGGAGGCCGCGGGGCTGCCCGCCCACGAGGGCCTGGACGGGATGCCGGCGGGCGAAGGGGTGCTGGCCGAGACGGTCAACGGCCAGATCCGCCTCCAGCTCGACCGGGAGCTGGCCGCCCGGGCCTTGGTCCAGCTTCGCTCCCTCCACGGGGCGTTGGAGGCGGACCTGCCGGAGCTGCAGGTTTGGCAGCGGGAGGAGGCGCCGGGCCGGAACCGGCTGGAGGCGGCGGGGCCCCGGGCGGGGACGGAGCCCTTCGCGGTCGAGGCCCGGAGCCAGGCCGGCTCGGTGCAGGTGGCGACGTGGGACCCGGGCGCCGCCTGGTGACACCGGCTGGACCTGGGTGATCTTGGGCGACGCCGGGGCGGTTGGGAGTCTGCCGCAGGAGGTGGCTGACGGTGGGAAGCACCTTCCGTTTTGACTGGGATCAGGCCTTTCAACCTTGGGAGGGGGTGACGGTGAGCGGCCAGGGCAGCCGGCTCCGCCGCTGGCTGGGCTGGTGGCTCACCCACGCGGTGGCCCTGGTCATCACCGCCTCCCTGGTGGGCGGCATCCGCCTGAGCGGGTTCTGGGCGGCCCTTCTGGCCTCGGCGGTCTTGGGGTTGGCCAACGTCTGGGTCCGGCCCATCCTGCTCCTCTTCACCCTGCCCCTCAACCTGGCCACCCTGGGGCTCTTCACCTTGGTGGTCAACGGCCTGGTCCTTTGGATGACCTCCTGGTTCGTGGCCGGCTTCACGGTGACCGGCGTCTGGGCGGGGATCTGGGGGGCGCTCGTCCTCAGCCTGGTGAGCTGGGGCCTCCGGTGGCTTTTGGCCCAACGGTAAAGCTTTTGAGGGCCCTTGCCACGCAAATCGCGCTGGAGGAAGATTCGGGCAGGGCAGGAAATCCACCCAGCGGCCACGAAGGAACCCCTGAATCCGGTAACGGTTCGCTTGGGCGGCGCCGTTGCATCAGTAACCTGTTGGGGTGTGGGAAAGGGGAAGCGGCTGTGGCCAAGGTGGTCCTCGAGAATGTAACGAAACGCTTCGGCGATGTGGTGGCCGTCAAGGACGCCAACATCGACATTCCCGACCGTGAGTTCGTGGTTTTGGTGGGCCCGTCTGGATGCGGCAAGTCCACCACCCTCCGCATGGTGGCTGGCCTGGAGGAGGTCACCGAGGGGAACATCTACATCGGTGACACCCTGGTCAACGATATCCCGCCCAAGGATCGGGACATCGCCATGGTCTTCCAGAACTACGCCCTCTACCCGCACATGGACGTCTACAACAACATGGCCTTCGGCCTGAAGCTCCGCAAGTTCCCCAAGGACGAGATCGACCGGCGGGTGAAGGAGGCGGCCCGGATCCTGGGCATCGAAAACCTCCTCCACCGGAAGCCCAAGGAGCTTTCGGGCGGCCAGCGGCAGCGGGTGGCGGTGGGCCGGGCCATCGTGCGGGAGCCCAAGGTCTTCCTCATGGATGAGCCCCTCTCCAACCTGGACGCCAAGCTGCGGGTCCAGATGCGGGCTGAGCTCTCCAAGCTCCACAACCGGCTCCAGACGACCATCATCTACGTCACCCACGACCAGGTCGAGGCCATGACCATGGGCGACCGGATTGTGGTCATGAAGGATGGCGTCATCCAGCAGATCGGTGCGCCCCTGGAGATCTACCACAAGCCGAAGAACATCTTTGTGGCTGGGTTCATCGGCTCGCCGGCCATGAACTTTGTGGAGGTCGTGATCCGGAAGGACGAGCAGGGCCGCTACTGGGTGGAGCACGAGGCCTTCAAGCTCCGCATTCCCGACGAGAAGGTCCGGGAGCTTCAGGACCTGCCCAAGTATGTGGACAAGAAGGCCGTCTTCGGCATCCGGCCCGAGAACATCGAGGATGCGGCCATTGTCCCCGACGGCCGGGAGGACGCGACCTTCGTGGCCAACGTGGACGTGGTGGAGCCCATGGGTGCCGAGATCTTCGCCTACCTCAACCTGGGCGACCAGTCCGTCGTGGCCCGCTTCGACCCGGCCAGCACCGTCCAGGACGGCCAGCAGGTGCGGGTCTACTTCCAGATGGAGAAGATGTACCTCTTCGATCCCGAGACGGAGGAAGCCGTCGCCTAGGGCGCATCCTCCCAACAGCCCCCAGGGCGTTCCCCCATGGGAACGCCCTTTTTGTGTTTGGGGCCCGGCGTGCCCGGGCTGCCCGCTGCCCTTCCGAAAGACCCTCCCCGTTGCCAATCCCTCCCAGGAGAGGAAGAAAAGAAGAGAAAGGATAAGCGAGAGGACGGAGAATGACGAGGTGAGGCGCTGAGCGCTCAAAACCGGCTGTGGAAGAACTTGCAGGCCGAAAATGAGCAGGAGGCGACCTCAGGCTGTCGAAAGGCTAGGACGTCAGCGCCAGAGTGCGGACTCTTGGAGCAGCACTCGAGGTTGGCAGGATCTTTGACAGCTTATCAAGTGTGTCCGGCAGCTTCCGGCCCCGGCTCGCCGGTGGCCGCAGGAGCGGCCGGGCCGTACCAGTCGCAGCACCAGACGCAGCCAGGGAGCAGGTCGTGAGGAAACAGGGAGACTCAGGACCCCGCTCCCCCGACGCAGCCATCGTCCCAGCAACCGACGCAGTCTCGGAGCAGCCATCGCACTCCCAAACGAACCAAGCAGAAGACGCAGCCAAGGGGGAAGTACCGAGATGAAGAAGCTGACTGTCGTACTCAGCGCAGTCATGGTCCTCGCTCTGGCGCTGCCTGCTGCCGCCGCCCCCGCCTTCACCATCGGCGGCTCGGTGGAGCAGGAGTTCCGGCTCGAGCGCGGCGAGAACGACGACATGCGCCTGCGGGGCTACACGGGCCTCGATCTGGAGGCGGCCCTCTCCAACGAGGACGGCGACCCGATCCGTGCCGTCATCGAGTTCGCCCCCTGGTCCTGGAACAACCTGGGCGAGGATGACGAGCTGGTGGAGGACATCGCCAACCCCTACCCGGGCCCGGCGACCGGCCTCGAGATCGACAAGATCTACCTGGAGGCCCAGGGCGCCCTCTGGAACGGCGGTCCTGAGATGACCACCACCATTGGTGACGTGGAGATCGAGCACTCGCCGTGGGTGGCCAGCCTGGACCGGCGGGGTGCCAAGGTGGAGAACCTGGGCATCGGCCCGGTGACCGTCGCCGGCTTCTACGGCTGGGCTGAGCGTGACGCGCAGGGCCAGGCTGAGAACCCGGCCTACGGGCTGTCCCTCGCAGGCAACCTGGCCAACGTCGGCCTGAGCACCTCGGTCGTCCGGCAGGATGAGGCCACCGAGCTGGCCGCCAGCGCGGTGACCCAGATCGGTCCGGCCATCGTCCACGGGACCGTCGCCCTCGACGAGAACCAGAACCAGGCCTTCGACGTGAACGCTGAGACCGCGGTCATGCCCAACCTGAACCTCCACCTCGGGTACCGGGGCGGTGACGAGGAGTTCATGCCTCGCTTCGCCGACGTGGACACCCTGGAGGACGAGGGCCAGGCCAGCTGGGCCCGGGACGCGGATGACAACCCCGCCCAGCTCCAGCGGGGGATTGAGGTCGGCATCGGCACCGTCCAGTACGGCACCCAGATCGTGGCTAGCTACGATCAGCCGACGGACGCGGCCAAGCTGGAGCTCGCCCGGGCCTTCGCTCTGAACGGGCGCGGCATCGACACCAAGTACACGGGCACCTTCGAGATCAACAACGAGAAGATGACCCATGAGGTCGAGGCCAGCATGGACCCGGTGACCGTGGCGGCCGAGATCGAGGCCAGCCGCAACCAGGACACGACCTACGGCGTGAGCGCCACCTACCAGGCGCCCAACGGCATGGAGTTCGGCGTTGGGTACCACTCGGTGGACGGCCCGTCGGTCTCCGCCGGCGCCAAGGTCGAGTTCTAAACCACCCGACCAAGCACCCGATCGCACCTGCCACAGCGGCCGCCAGGCCGTCTAAGGACCAACCCCCTGCCGCCCGGCAGGGGGTTGGTCGTTTGGCGTTGAGCGAAGCCGGCTTGCTTCCCCACCGCCTTGCTGCCGGGC
>NZ_VSCV01000071.1:0-2188 GCF_047459355.1 Limnochorda sp.
GGCCAGGGCGAGCGCCGAGCGGAGGTCGCTCACCGTCTCCAGATCCCCAAAGGAGATCCCCATCCGGACCAGGGTGACGGCCACCTGGGGGCTGATGCCGGCCAGAATGCTCCGGGCCCCCACCAGCCGGGCCGCCCGGGTGGTGCGGATCAGGTGGTCGGCGACGCCGGAGTCGATGGAGGGGACGCCCGTCACATCCAGGATCACGATGCGGCTCTGCCTCTCGACGATCCGGTTAAGGAGCTGCTCCATCATCTGCTTGGCCCGGGCACTGTCCACCATGCCCACCAAGGGCATGGCCAGCACCCCGTCCCACACCTCGATGACGGGGGTGGAGAGCTCCCGGATGATCCGGCGCTGTTCCTCTTGGACCTCTTCCGCCCGCCGGGCGGCGTACACCTCGCCCGCGAGGCTGGCCACGGCGCTGTGCATCCGGCTGAGCGCCAGCACGGCGGTGAGGGCTCGCTGGGTGTCGTCTTGGTAGGCTTCGACGACCACGTTGATCAGTTCGCAGGCGGGCGTGAGGCGGGCGAGGACCTGGGGGAAAGACACCTTCTGATCGAAAAGGCGGTTGACGGCTTCACGCACCCAGGTGAAAAAGGTATCCAGGTTCCGGCTTTCCACGGCCCGGCGGAGGACCAGCCAGAGCTCCGCCGGGTAGGCCTGGGCCCAGGAGGGGAGGCCCCCTGGATCTGGCTCGGCCTGGTCGAGAAGGTTCAGCAGCTCACCTAGCCCTCGGTACACCGCCTCGTCCCAGCCCGTCGATGCGGCCATCCCCAGCCCTCCTTGCCGGCCGGGCCCACCTCAAGGAGATCCCGTTAGGGAGAGCCCCTCTCCCCTGCCGGCACCCCAGTGGCGGCAGCCACCTCGGCCCCGAGCCCGGCATCGGCGGCGATGTATCTAACAAACACATCGACCACTTTCGGATCAAACTGAGTTCCCGCACCCGCCTGAAGCCGGCGGATCGCTTCGGCCCGGGGCAGGGCCCGCCGGTAGGAGCGGGTGCTGGTCATGGCGTCGAAGGCGTCCACCACGGTGAGGATCCGGGCTTCCAGGAGGATCTCCTCGCCCGCCAGGCCCTTGGGATACCCGGAGCCGTCCCACCACTCGTGGTGCTGCTCCACGATGTCAGCCACGGGCTGGAGGGCCTGGATCCGCCGCAGGACCTGGGCGCCCAACCGGGGGTGCTCCTCCATGATCCGCCGCTCCTCCTCATTCAGGGGGCCCTGCTTGCAGAGCACCGCGTCGGGGATGGCGATCTTGCCGATGTCGTGGAGGATGCCGGCGTAGGTGAGGTGGTCCAGCCGCTCCCGGCTCAAGCCCATGCGGATGCCCACGGCGACGGCCATCTCCGCGATCCGCTGGCTGTGGCCCTCGGTGTAGTCGTCTTTCTGTTCCACCAGGGAGGACAAGGCGGTGATGGTCTCAAGGAGGGTCTGCCGCTCCCGCACCCGGTAGCGGAGGTTGGCCAGGGCCGTGCCCAGGTGGCGGCAGACGTGGGCCAGCTCCCGCTGGTCCTGGGCGGTATAGCGGAAGGGGCGGGTACTCTCCAGATTGACCACACCGAGCACCTCGCCCCCCGATTGGATCGGAACCGCCAGCTCCGAGCGGATGGGCACCTCCCGGGCGAAGGGAAGGTACCCCGGTTCTTGCCGCACATCGTCCAGGCGGATGCTTTGGCCCGTACGAGCCGCCTGGGCCACCACCCCGGGGCCATCCAGGGGCAGCTCGTCCCCGGGCTCGGTGGGGCAGGGCATGCTATCGTCCAGGCAGCCAGCCGGCGGAGCTTGGGCCAGGAAACGGTGAACCCGGAGGCGGTCGCCCTCCAGGAGGAAGATCCAGACGAAGTCGTCGGGGAAGAGGGCTTGGAGGCCGTCCACCGTCCGATCCAAGAGCTCTTCCCGGTCCAGGGTGTGGGTAGCGTCCGAGATGGCCCGGTGGACCCTCAGGTAGTTGAGGGGCTGGGCCCGGTTGCCAGCCTTGGGCAACGGGTGGGAGCGGGCCAGGCCCAAGCGCCGCTTTATGCTCGCCAAATGCGCCCTCCACCCGTGGATCCGCTCGTCCCAGCGCCGACTCTGCACAGAGACCCACCTCGCCCGTCCGTTCCCCAGCCCCCTTCTTCTCCTTCGAGGAAACCTCATGTCAATCCTGGACAAAGATGAGGAAAGGTTCGGCGGCGGTCCTGAGG
>NZ_VSCV01000041.1:0-10483 GCF_047459355.1 Limnochorda sp.
CGGTCCAGGCGGTGTTCCGCTTTCGCGTTCAGCTCTCGAGTCCAGTGCTCGAGGCTCTGGATGTGGAACAGCGACAACGGGTCCCGAGGCTGGGGCCCGTTCGTCATGGTTCCCCGGGAAGGCGTCCCCGGGACGGAATGGCACGGCTTCGGCCCGGGAGGGCTTGCTGGACCGCTCAGGCCTTGGCCTCCACCCGGATCGCCCGGCAGGCGAGGCGGCTCCCCTGCCGCACCCCCAGGCCCACGCAGCCCCGGGACCAGGCGTTGGGGTCCATCTCCGTCCAGGTGAGCTGGACCGGTGGCGGAGGACCATGGGCAGGAACCCTGCCCTCCCCGGCCGAAGGGGCCCCCGCTGCCGAGGCCGCCGCGCGATCCCCATCCAGGGCTTCCGCCCAGACGGTGAGCTCAGGCCCAGCGGCCCGCACCCGGAGCCGGTACCTCTGGCCCAGCTCCCAGGGGAAGGGGGTGCTGGCCAGCTCCTCCAAGCCGTCGTCCCGGTGCCGGACGATGGCCAGCCGCCCGCCGGGGGCCAGGGCCGCCCCGTACCAGCGCCGGGCCCCCTGGACCCGGACCAGGACCAGGTGCCACGGCCCCCACTGGGGGATGAGCTCCGCGTCCACGGTGGACTCGGCCCACTCGGGGGAGCCGGTGAAGCTCTCCCCGTGGTCCGGGCCCCGGCCCACGTACAGCCCATCCTCCACCTGCCACAGCCCCTTGGTGTACGTCCAGCCGGCAGCCGCCCCGTACCAGTGGGGCCACCCCTCGAAGCGGAGCTCGAACCGGCCGTCCGGCGCCCACGCGATCTCGTCCACGTAGATGGGGCCCGTGTAGGTCACCTCCCGGTGGCCCGCCCGGAGCTCCAGCCCGAAGCGGACCACCATGCCCTGGGCTTCGGGGATAGCCCACCGGACCGGAACCCACCGCCCCGGGAGAAGGGGGGTGAACCGCTCCTGGTAGAGGCGCCGGCGGGGCGCCCCCTCCCCCGGTTCCATCAGGTCCACGAAGAAGCCGGCCAGCAGCCCGGCCTCGGGCCCGGCCTCTGCCGCCCCATCGCCGCCCTGGTTGGCGGACGGGGCGCCGGCCCCGGAGGCCGCCTCAGCCGGCCTCGAGGGCGACCCTTCCCCTGGAAGAAGGATGTGGGCCGTCAGCACCCCACCGGGGTACAGGCTCGGGGAGAAGGCCGGGTCGTACCCCGGCCGGCTCAGCTCCGCCGGCGCCGGCAGCACCTCCCGGACCAGCCGGGCGGGCCGGAGGAGGTCCAGCCGCTGGATCACCAGCTGGAGCGAACCGTCCCCGGCCGCCGCAACCCCCTGCACCTGACGGACCGCCTCCAGGGCCTGGTCCGGGTCCGTATCGGGCCGGAAGCCCTCGGTGGCGCCCGGGCCGTCGAAGGTGGCCCGGTGGGTGGCCGCCAGCACCGGGTCCTGGGCCAGGGCGCCGGCCTCCTCTGCAGCCCGGGCCCCAACCCCACTCCCCGGGCCCCCATCCCTGCCCAAGCCCACCCCGCGCAACCGCCGGGCCGCGGCCGCGGTCAAGCGGGCCACCCCGGCCAAGGAGAGGAGATTCCGCGCCCCCAAGACCCCTGACCCCATGACCAGATCCCGCAAGGGCTCTCGCCAGGCGGCCGGAATCCCTTCGGGCCCCACCAAGGTCCCCACCACCGCGCCGGCGTTCCCCACGTTGCAGTCCGTATCCCAGCCGGCCGCGTTGGCAATGCGGACGGTTCGGTCGAAGTCGCCGCCCCCGTAGAGGAGGCTCATGGTGACCACCGCCGCGTTGGGGATGATGTGGCAGACGCCGGGGTAGCGGTCGTAGCCGTGGTGGGCGGCGATGTGGGCAAAGGCCCCCTCCCAGTCGTCGGGGTGGGCCTGCCAGAAGCGGTAGACATCCTCCATCACCCGGGTGTAGGTCGCCTCCGGCGGCAAGAGGTCCAAGGCCTCCCGGACCACCGCTTCGATGGTGGGCCGGCAGAAGGCGAGGCTCACCATCGCCGCGACAAACCGGGCCCCCAGGCGCCCGTCCCCGTCGTGGGAGACGCTGGCGGACGCCTCGGCCCAGGCGGCCGCCCGCTCCGGGTCCCCTGGCGCGAGCCACCCCCAGAGGTCGCTGAAGATCTGCCCGCCGATCTGCTGGCTCACCACCGGCCCGTTCAGGGCGGTGGAGCCCGAGGCGGGCGCCTCGATCCCCGCCAGCAGGTTCTGGAAGGCCGTGTCCTCGGTGGAGACGCCGTACCCGCCCCGCCAGATGACGCCGTGATCCTCAGGCATCAGGTTGAGCCACCAGCGGCCCAGCTCCCGGGCCGCAGGCACCGTCGTCGCCCCGGCCCGGAGCGCGTCGGCCACGCCGGCCAGCATCAGGAGGGGGTGGCTCGTGTCATCGTCGGCGCCGAAGAGCTTCTCCATGGGCGTTAGATAGAAGCGGTCCGTTTCGGCCACCAGATCCCCGTAGGTCGCCCGGATCTGCTCAAAGGTCCACCCCTCCACGGGTGCGCCGTAGGCGACGCCGATGGCCTTCCCCAGCCACCCGCCGTAGATCCGCCGGGACCAGTCGGCCCCGGGGGCGGCCCCAGGGCCCACCGCCTCCCGGGTCCCCGGCGCCCCCTGCCCGTGCTCCGTCTTCAACCTTTCACACCTCCTGCCGTCATCCCCTCAATGAAGCGCCGCTGGAGGGCCACGAAGGCCACGATCACCGGCAGGACCACGATCACCGCCGCAGCCATCATGGTCCCCCAGTCGGTGACGTACCGGCCCGTGAAGCGGAAGAACTGGACCGGGGCCGTCTGCAGCGCCGCATCCTGCAGGAAGGTGACGGCCAGGAGGAACTCGTTCCAGCTCCACAAGCCCACCACCAGGGCCACCGTCATGATCCCCGGCGCGACCACGGGCAGCAGAACCCGGGTGAAGACCTGCCACTCGCTCGCCCCGTCCACCCAGGCCGCCTCCTCCAGCTCCACCGGCACCTGCAGGAAGTACGCCCGCAAGAGGAAGATGGCGAAGGGCGAGTAGAGCGCGGTGTAGATCACCGCCAGGGCCGCCCGGCTGTTGACCAGCCCCAAGCGGTGGAAGATGAAGAAGAGCGGGATGAGGAAGAGCTGCACCGGCACCGTGGTGCAGACCAAGAGGTAGAGGCTCACCCCGGACCAGGCCCGGATCCGCTTGCGGGCCAGGGCGTAGGCGGCCATGGAGGCGACGATGCAGGTGAGGAGGACGGTGAGCCCCGTCACCATCAGGCTGTTGGTGAGCGCGGTGCCCAAGGACGCGTCCCGCCACGCGTTCACGTAGTTCTGCCAGCGGAAGGGGTCGGGCCAGCCCATGGGGTCCATACTGATCTCCAGGCGCGACCGGAAGGAGTTGAGCACCATCAGGACCAGGGGCCCCAAAGAGAAGCCCGCCAGCAGGATCAAGACGGTGTAGATCACCAGCTGGGACCCGCGCAAGCGCCTCATACATCCCACCCCCGGCTCTGTAGCCAGACGTAGGCGGCGATGGCCACCCCGCCCAGGGCGCTCATCACCAAGGCGATGGCCGACGCCTGGCCCGCCTGGAAGGTCTCAAAGGCCCGCTTGTAGGTCAGGGTGGCGAGCACTTCCGTGGAGTAGCCCGGGCCGCCCTGGGTGATGACGTAGATGAAGTCGAAGACGAGGAAAGACCAGATGATGGTCATGATCATCATGAGGACGATGGTGGGCCGGATCAGGGGCAGGCTCACGTGGCGCATCCTCTGCCAGAAGCCTGCCCCCTCCATGTCGGCCGCCTCCAAGAGGGCCGGGTCGATCTGCCGCAGGGCGGCGAAGAAGATGACGGCGATGAAGCCCCACCAGTGCCAGTTGTCCACGAAGGCTACCGAGTAGAGGGCGGTGGAGGGGTTGGTCAGGGGGTTCCCCCCGAAGGGGTTGAGGCCGTGCTGGGAGAGCCAGCCCAACACCCCGCTGATGGGGTGGAAGATCATCTGCTGCCAGACCCGAGCGCTGATGACGGTGGCCACCACCATGGGGATGAAGTAGATGGTCTGGAAGAGGTTCCGCCCCCACCGAACGGTGAGGAGCATGCTGGCCACCACCAGGGCCATGATGATGGGCACCGTGAGGAAGATGAGGGTCCACTTGACGTTGTTCCAGAGGGCCCCCCAGAAAACCGGGTCCGCAGCCAGATCCCGGAAGTTCTTCAGCCCCACCAGCTTGGGGGTGCTGATGCCATTCCAGTCGGTGAAGGCCAAGCCCGCGGTGAGCAGGGCCGGCACCAGAATGACGCCCACGTTCAAGATGAGGGCCGGGGCCAGAAAGAGCCAGCCCTTCAGCTCACTCCGCCGCTGCCGGCGGGGCCGGGGCTTGGGCACGCCCGCCGTGGCCCCGGCCGGGATGGTGGCTGGTGCTCCCATGCTAACGCCTCCCCTCGCCTGGTAGAAGAAGGGCGGTCCCGGCGCCCCGGAACCGCCCCTCCGTGGAGTCCACGCCGTTGCCGGTTACCGGGCCGGTGTGGGAGGAACCGCCCCCGCCTGCAGCTCCTCCTGGAAGATCTGATTGACCCGGTCCATGAACTGCTGGGGCGTGATCTGGCCCAGCCAGACCTGCTCGATCCCCTCGATGATGTAGCTCTCGGTTCGGGGCGGGAAGAAGGTCCAGACGGTGTAGCCGTAGTTGCCCGCGGCCACCGCGTCGGCCACTTCCTCCACGTACCGGGCGTAGCGGGGATCGGTCTTGTCGCCGAAGTCCTTGGCGTCCAGGGTGTGGACCGGCACGATCCAGTCGCCCGGCCAATCCCGGTTCAGGTCGGTGATGATCTCCTTGTCGGCGCTGAGCACATCCAGCACCACCGCCGCCCCGTCGGGGTTCTTGGCCGCCTTGTTGATGGAGAGGGTGGCGCCGATGCCCAGGTCATAGAAGGGGTAGCCGGCGTGCTCCGAGAGGGCCGGGATGGGCACCCAATCCCACTCCTGGCCCGTCTGGCCGAAGAAGTCCGTCATCCACTGGAAGGCCCAGGTGCCGTTGATGGTCATGCCGGCCCGGCCGGTGGCGAGCAGGGTGCAGTAGTCCTCGTAGGTGAGGGAGAAGTAGTTGCCGCCGCCCAGCCAGCCCTTCTGGTAGTACTCGTTGAGGAGCTCGATGGCCTCAACGAAGACGGGCGCGTTCCAGGGCAGCTGGCCGGTGAGAGCCTTGTACATGTTCTCCGCCCCGGCGTAGTGGTTGAGGAAGGCGCTGACAGGCTGCTCGTTGGCCACCCGGAAGCCCGCGTTCCCCGTGGCGAAGGGGATGATCCCCTGGGCCTCCATCGCCTCGGCCAGGGCCTCCAGCTCCGCCCGGTTGGTGGGCGGCTTCCAGCCGTGCTTGTCGAAGAGGGTCTTGTTGTAGAAGAGGACCATGGACTCATACGACTTGGGCAGCAGGTAGAGGTGGCCGTTGTAGGAGCCCAGCTGGACCATGACCGGCAGGAAGCGGTCGTACCACCCGTAGGCCTCCGCGTACCCATCCAGGGGCAGCAGGTGCCCGTTCTGGATGTAAGGCAGCGCGTAGGCGATGCCGTGGGTCATGACGATGTCGGGACCGGTCCCCGCCAGGAGGGCGGTCCGGAGGGTGTTCTCCAGGTTGGGGTCGAACCGGATCTCCAGACGGTAATCCGACTGGGACCGGTTGAAGCGGTCGACGAAGTTGGTCCGAACGATGCGCTCCTGATCGGGCGTGGCGTTCTCGTACCACCAGGTGACGGTCTCTTGGGCCCCGGCCAGCGGCGCCCAGCTGATCACCAGCGCCAAGGCCAGAAGCAGGGCTCCCATCTTTCGCACAGCGGCGTCCTCCCCTCGTCAGTGCTCCCCTCGTCGTCAACGGGACAGCCGTTTCTCCCCTCGTCGCTCAGACAGGCTGTCGCTCCTCTGCGGCCGTCGGCTCCCCTCCAACGAGCCGCCTCGCGACCTGCCAGGTCCGCTCCACCAGATCGGAGATCCGCAAGGCCCCGTGCCCGGCCAATGCCACCTCCAGGGTGTCGGCCAGGGGCTCCAGCCAGTGGCCCGGCAGGGCCGAGAAGCCGTTCAACGCGCCGACGATGGAGCCCACCGTGGCCGCGTTGCAGTCCGTATCCTGGCCGGCCAAGGTCGCCAGGGTGATGGAGGCGGTGTACTCCCCCTCGCCGTAGATGAGGGCCAGCCAGACGATGGCCTCGTTGGGGAGGGCGTGGATCTCCGAGTAGCCCGCGAAGCGGGCCTCCACCTCGGCCACCGCCTCCTCCCAGGAGGCCCCCTGCCCCGCCAGCTCCTCCACCAGGCGGATGGCCTCCGCCAGGCGGGACCGGGCCGGGATGACCGCCCGGCCGGCCGCCAGCACCGCCTCCAGATCGGATCCCACCAGGGCCTGGGCCACCATGGCCGCAACCGCCATGGCGGCGTAGACCCCGTTCTTCCGGTGGGAGAGGACCGCATCCCGGTAGGCCATGGCCGCCGCCGCCTGGGGCCTTCCGGGCTGGACGTATCCGAAGAGGTCCGCCCGGATCCGGGCCCCTACCCACTCCCGGAAGGGGTTCCGGTAGCCCCCCGCCACCGGTGCCGGCACCCCCTGGACTAGGTTCCGGTAGGTGACCTCCTCGGCCGTGTACACGTTCCGGAAGGCCAGGAAGTGGAGCCAGGTTTCGGCCACATGGGCCGTGGTGAACTGGGGGCCGTGCCGCTCCAGAAGGAGCAGGTTGAGCACGGTAAAGTCCAGGTCGTCGTCCCGGATCGCCCCGTGCAGGTGGCCCTTGCAGGCCCGACGCACCGCCGGCGGCAGGGCGAAGTCGGGGCTGGTCGCCTCGGGCTTGTAGGGGAGGTAATCCCGGAGCGGCCAGGCGTGGGCCCGCTTCAGGTACCGCTCGATGGCCGCCCGGCTCCACAGCTCCACCGGGCGGCCCAACATGCAGCCGGCCACCCGCCCGTACCAGGCTCCGGCCAGGCGGTCGATGAGCTCCTCCGGCCGCAGCGTGAGCGGGCCCGCGGGCTTGGCCGCCGCCTCCCCCTCGGGCCCGCCCGCCTCCGCCAGGATGGTGGGCAGATCATCGGGCTCCACGTAGGGGAAGTCCGCCCGGATGGGCGCCTGGCCCAAACGGCCCAGGAGCCGCTCCAGCTCCTCCCGGGGCGCCTGCCGGAGCCCGTCCAGCTCCAGGCTGAGCCCGTCCACCTGCCGGCCTTCCTGGGCGGCCTGGATCGCCTCGTAGCGGACCAGCTCCACCAGCCGCTCGTGGTCCAGCCCTTCAGCAAAGGACTGGGGTACGGCCACCACCCGCCGGCGGCCCTGCTGGCTCCGGAGCCAGCCCATCATCTCCAGGGCGGTGAGGGCCTCCCGGAGGGAGGAACGGCTCACCCCCAGCTGGGCCAGGAGCTCCCGCTCGGAAGGGAGCGGGTCGCCCGACTGGAGCCCTTCCTCGAGGATGAACCGTTGGATCTGCTCAGCGATGACGGTCGGCAGCGCCTCCCGCCGGACGGGTTCCACCCTGGCTCCCAACTTTCGACCCGGGACTTGTCTGATATGTTCCCAACTCGACGGTACCACTGGCTGGAAGCTCTGTCAAGAATGAACGGATTCCAACAGGATGGAAAGGCGCCCGGCAGGAGGTGGAAAGGCCCAGGGAGTGGAGGGGGACGACGGCCCCGGGACGCGGGGAGAGGAGGAAAAGGGTCTGGGCAGGCGAAGTTGGTTTAGGGCATGTTTGTGCTTCACATTTGTGCCCAATGCCTGCCTGGCATCGCCCGCGGGGAGGAGGTTGCGCATGGAGACCACGCCGAAGGGGCCCGCCACCTCGAAAGGCCCCGCCACGCCGAAGGAACCCGCCACCCCAAAAGGGCCCTCCACCACAAGGGAGGGCCGGTCCATCCCGCTCAACGCCCGGATGGCCCGGCTCTATGAGGCAGCCCGGCTCTACTATGTCGAGCACCTCACCCAGGCGGAGGTGGCGGCCCGGTTGGGCCTCTCCCGCTCCCGGGTCTCCCGCCTCCTGCAGGAAGCCTGGGAGGCGGGGCTCATCTCCGTCTCCCTCACCTACCCCGAGGCTCCAAGCACCCGAGACGCGGCCCGGGCGTTGAAAGCGCGCTTCGGCCTCGCGGACGCCCGGGTGACCAGCGTCGATGATCCAGCCGACGCCGCGGCCCTCCGGCGCCGGATCGGTCAAGCAGCGGCGGCAGCCCTGCCGGAACTCTTGGAGCGGGGGCAGGTGGTGGGGATCTCCTGGGGCCGGACCCTCTACGAGATGGTCCAGGCGGTGGAACCCACGGCTGGGGATGGACCCGCGTCGCTGGGGGTGACTGTCGTGCCCCTGCTCGGGGCCGTGGGCGAGGCCGATCCCCGCTACCAGGCCAGCTTCCTCGCCTACCACCTGGCCCAGGCCTTGGGCGGGATGGCCCTCCCCTTCCACGCCCCCGCCTACGCCGACACCCCCGACGGCGCGGCCACGTTCCTCCGTCAGGCCGCCATCAGCCGGGCTGCCCAGCTTTGGGGGGCGCTGGATGTGGCCCTGGTGGGCGTGGGACCGTCCGTCTACCACTCCCCGGTGATCCAGGCAGGGGAACTCGCCGGCCCCACCCTGCTGGAGCTGATCCGTCAGAAGGCGGCCGGGGAGCTGTGCACCCACTTCTTCGATGAGCAGGGGGAGCTGTGCCAGCACTCAGCGCACGACCGGTTCGTGGGGATCCCTTGGGCGCAGCTCCGGCGGGTTCCCCGGGTCATTGGTGTGGCCGGCGGGCCCGAGAAGATCCCCGCTCTCCGGATTGCTCTGGAACGGGGCTACCTCACCGGCCTCATCACCGACCTGAAGACGGCTGAAGCGCTGCTGGCAGAATGAAGAAGGCCTCGGCCAAGATCGGGCCGAGGCCTGTGACGGCGGCGCGGGCATCCTGTGCACCTGAGAGCCCCGAGACCCCACTACCCAGACAGCCGCAAGCCCGAGAAGAAAAACGGCCCGCCTCCTCTGTACGAGACGGGCCGGCGTAATGACTGGAGCCTTCAACCCCGCGGGTCGACGACCCGCCCCATGAAGAGGATCGCCCCCGACTCCACATCCCGGATGAGGAAGACAAAGGGCCGGTCCGCCCGGAAGACGGGCGGCGGGTTGGCCGGAAGGCTGGTCACCCGCATGCCGATGCCGGTGGCACCCGCCGCTTCCGTCCCCTCCTCATTCACCTCAACAAACGCCTGGTGGATCACCTGGCTCAGCACAAGCTCCGGATCCTCGGCCATGTTGGCGAAGTTTGCCCGGCCCGGACGGAAGGCGTCCACGATCCCCAGGGCCTGGAGGACCTCATTCAGCACGAATCGCTCCTTGAGCGTAAACCGGGGCAGGTAGACCTCCACTTCCTGCGGGGACCCTTGCGCGAGCCAGGCGGCAAGCTGGTCCGGATCCAAGCTCGCCTCGAGCTCCTCGAGCCCACCGCGCGCGGGCAGGAGGACCACCATGGACACCCGTCCGCCCGCGTAGGGAAGCTCCAGGAGCTGGACCCTCTCGGTCTCCGCGTAGCGAAAGTCCCCCCGCTGGTACATGGTGGGGACGTCGACGGTCCGCCCCTGGGCCAGGTGGAAGGGCATGGGCCCCGTGGCGTCAGGGTCGAAGGGGAGCTCCCAGGCCCCCTTGAAGGAGATGGCGTTGGTCAGGAGCAGGCGGGTGGTATGGGACAGATCCTCAGGCTGGATCAGGTCCTGGATCTTCCCCTGGGTCTGCTCCTCCACCCAGGCGTTGATGGTCCGCCGGGCTTCATCCCGGGACCCCTCGGTGGTGTAGTCCACCTCGTGGAAGCCGGCTTCATAGAAACGCTCCGTCAGCTCCAGGAAGTCGGCGCGGAAGGGGTACCCCGCCTGGCCCCAGAGGGCGTTGGCCACCGAAAGCTGGTACGCCTCATTGGGCGCGTTCAGGGCGGCCGTAAGCTCGGCCAGGGCCCGGTGGAATTCTTCCGAAGAAAGCTGGATGTGGAGCGCCTCAGCCAGCTGCTGGGCCGTTTCGCCCGCCGCACCCCCGTAGACCATGGCCAGGGCGCTGGTCAGGCTGTAGGGCGAGAAGAAGAGGTTCCCTTCCCTACTGGCCAGCTGCCGGTAGAGGTCCAAGGCGAACCCGTTGTTCGCCGCGGCCACCGCGTCGGTTTGGGCTGGCTCGCCCTCATGGTCTGCCGGTTCGGCCTCAGCCCCACCCCCGCTCCCCGGGGCCTGAGCCTCAGACCCGTCCGTCGCCCCGGAGCCCGGCACGGGTTCCACCGGAACGGGTGCGGTGACCGGCGCCGGTTCAAGACGCTCCCCAGCCGGCTGATCGCCCTGCCAGCGGGACAGGATGCCCCCCAGCAAACTTCCCAGAAGGATACAAACGGCGAGAACAAGCAGGGTCCGCTTCATGGTGGCTGGCTCCCTCTCGTTCCGAATGGGACTTCCCAGACCTGACCCTGCCCGGGGCGAGACCATCACCCCGCGCCCCTCGAGCGGGATCCGGGTCGGGGTGTTGACCTCCTTCGAGGTGGTCGGAATGGCTCCTGCCGGAAGAGTCAACCGG
>NZ_VSCV01000072.1:0-2132 GCF_047459355.1 Limnochorda sp.
CCGTCACCCCTTGGCGAAAGGAAACACCCGCCCTCCCCCGGCGAACGCCGAGGGTCGGGCGGGTGTGTGCGAGTCACGGGAGCGAGAGCACCTTAAGGGATGTCGAGATCCAACATCGGCACGTGCTGCTGCGCGCCGTAGAGGTCGGCGCTCTCAAAGGCGTCGGACGGAACGGGTTTGATGAAGGAGACCTTGGCCGCGAGGCACGTCTCCACGAACCAGACGCCCAGCACCTGGTCGGGAGCGATGCCGTAAAGCTCGGCCACCCGCTCCGGGGTCAAGACGCCCGCGTCCCGGACCCGCGTAAAGGCCCCCTCGTCGTTGAAGATGATGTCGATGGTGGTCAAGAAAGGCGACGCATTCTTGCTCCGGATCACCCGGGCCAGCTCCGGCAGCTTCATGCCTTGCCCTCCTCTCGCCCGGCGTGCCCGCCGATCTGGCGCACCTCCACCCGGAAGGGCTCGCCCGGATCCTCCAGGGGCAGGCCGTGCCAGATGCTCCACTGGTAGACCTCCCCGGCCGAGATGGCCCGCCCCGGCGAGAAGGGGATGGCCAGGTTGCCGGCGGTGGAGAGCCGTCCCGGGAACCCATGGTGGGAGAGGAAGGAGCTGGCGAAGGAACAGATGCTGTCCGCCGTCTCCTGGTCGCGGCTCACCGCCTCCAGGAGCAGGCAGATCTCATGGGGCTGGGCCCCGGCCAGGGGCTCGGAAGGGCCCAGCACGCCGTTCTTCCCGTAGGTCCGGATGGTGAAGTGGTACGCCCCCTCGCCCAGGAAGGCAAAATACTCCCGGACCGCGGCGTAGCAGTCCTGCACGATCTGATCGGAGGCCGCGATGAACCGGGGATCCCGCACGCCCCCAATGCTGATGGAGCGGTAACCTGCCTTCCGGACCCCTTCCAGCTTGACCCGGTACTCATCCGCCTCGATCCACCGGGCGCCTGAGACCCGGACGCTCCGCTCAGTGACCTGCTCGTACCGGGCGCTGGCCACGTCCAGCACCCCGCCCGGGTTGGCCTCCCGGGTGGGATCGGGCCGCTCGTAGAAGGCGTGGAGGGCGACGCTCGCCGGGGTGCAGCGGCGCTCCTCACTGACGGGGACCACCTCGAAGTGATCTTGCCGCAAGAAGCCCATCAGGCCGTCGTTGCCGCTTCCCGGATCGGCCGCTAGGGCCCCGTCCTCCATCACCTTGCCGAAGTGCATGCTGAGGGCCCGGGGGAAGCCGTGCCGCAAGGGAAGGGCCGCATAAAGGCCGATGTCCAGCGCCCGTCCGGTGATGATGCCGTCCAGGTCGGGGTGCTCCTCCAGGAGCCGGACCAGAACCTCCGGCCCCACCTGAGCCACAATCCGGGTGGAGGCCTTCACCGTCTCCGCATCCAGCCGCTCCGGGAAGCGGTCGACGGGGACCAGGCGGGGCATCACCACGCCGGCCTGCAGCCGGTCCAGGAGGTACTGGGGGTCCACGTCGCTCCAGACCACACCGATGGTGAGGGACCAGCCGTGCCGCCGGGCCGTCTCCTCCAAGAGCTCGAGGGCCAGCTCCACATGGGGCTTGGCCCCGGCCCCTCCCACCGAGCAGATGAAGGGGATCCCGGCCTCTTGGGCCGCAGCCACGATCAGCTCCAGATCCCGCTGCAGCGCCTGCCGGGCCATGACCGGCTTGCCGCTGCCCAGGTAGGAGGGGCCGGCGTCGGTGGTGGTTCCTTGAGCCACGATGGCGTGGGGCTGGAACTCCAGCGCTTTCCGCAGGGAGTTGGCGTCCACCCCGTGGCCGAGGAACGACGTGGCTGAGTAGATGCGAAGTTCGTGGGCCTCCGCCACCAGTCTCACCCTTTCATCGGCTCACGTTCAGGACTGCTCGGCCAGCTGGACCAGTTCCCGGGCGATCTCCGAGATGCGGATGCCGCGCGTCGCGTGGATGCAGACGCCCTTCACCGTGTCGATCTTCTCCAGCCAGTCGGGGCGGATGGCCTGGACGCCCTGGAAGGCGCCGGCGATGGCCCCGGCGATGGCGCCGATGGTGTCCGCATCCCGCCCGAGGTTCGCCGCCGCCAGCACCGCCGGCTCGTACTGGCACCGGGCACTGGCCAAGAGGCCGAAGGCGAGGGCGGTCGCCTCGGGCGCCATGTCGGCC
>NZ_VSCV01000073.1:0-2102 GCF_047459355.1 Limnochorda sp.
AACCATGGCTGATGGCGGGCATGGGATGATGGGGCCGGCGACCCAGGTGGCCGTCCGCCTCGCCCTGGCCGCGGCGGTGACCGGGGACGCCCGGATCTGCCTCTACGCCCGCCCCGCGCCGCCGTACAGGGAGAGCAGGTCGTGAGCCACCCGGCGCCAGTGGAAGCGGGTCTCCGCCAGCTGCCGGCCCTGCCGCCCCATTTGGTCTGCCAGGCGGCGGTTCTTGAGGAGCCTCCCCATGGCCTTGGCCATGGCCTGGGGATTGGCCGGGTCGTCCACCACCAGGCCGGTCCCCAAGCCGTCCACCACCTCGGGGTTCCCGCCCCGGCGGGTGGTGACCAGGGGGAGGCCGGCGGCCATCGCCTCGTAGTGGACCCGGGCCAGGGGCTCTTGCCACTGGGAAGCACAGACGAAGAGGTCCGCGGCTGTGTAGTAGGGCGGGATCTCGGCGGGAGTGAGAAAGCCCACGAAGATGACCCCGTCCCCCAGGCTCCGGGCCTGCTCTTGCAGCGCGAGGCCGTAAGTGTTCCACTCGGTCTGGCCGTACCAGCGGCTCCCCACGAGGAGGAGGCGGGCCGAGGGGAACCGGCGGCGGATGCTCTTCATGGCGTCGATCAGCACGTGCTGGCCCTTCTTGGGCGAGAGGCGGCTGACGCAGAGGATCACCGGGTCCTGGGGATCGAAGCCCAGCTTGGCGGCCAATGCGGCCCGGATGGGCCCGGCTCGGGGATCCCACCGGGGGATGTAGGCGTCGGGATCGACGCCGGAGTAGAGGGGTCTCAGCTTGGGACGGGCCCACGGGTACTGGTCGCCGACGGTGTCGGCGATGTACCGGCTGACGGTGACCACGTGATCGCAGAGGTTGAGGCACCGCTCCGCCGTCTCCGGAGGCATCTTCTCCGGCTTGAACATTTCGTTGTGAAGGCTGAGGAGGATCCGGGCCCTGGGGGCCATCCGGTGGAAGGGTTCCACCCACGTGGGCCGGTTGAAGAGGTGGAGGACCTGGAAGCCCCCCCGGCCCAGCGCCTCAGCCACGCGCTGGGGGTATTCTTCGGCGGGGAAGCGGACGATCTGGTAGCCCGGCCCCTCCTCGTACAGGGGGAGCTGGGGATCGCTGATGGTGAAGACCGTCACCTGGTGGTGGCGGGCCAGATACGGCAGAATCCCGGCCACGTACGTCTGGATGGCCCCGCCCCGGATGGGGGGGACGGGGAGCTTCTCGGTGGAGACCAACGCCACTCGCATCACGCGCCACCTCCCAGGGGGAGCCAGGCTGCCAGAGCCGCCTCCTTGGTCCGCTCCAAGGGGAGCACCTCCAAGAGGCGGGCGGGCGGCTCAGGTTCGCCCTTCTTGAACCAGTTCTTGGCCGCGTCGTGGACCGCGTGGGGGAAGAGGAGATCGATGGCCAGGAGCTCTTGCACCGCGGGCGAAAGGGGCGCCACCGACTGGTACGCGTCCAGCACCGCCTGGAAGAGGGGCGCCCGCCAGCCGTCAGGCCCATCCATGAGGCTGAGGAGGAGCTTGCGCAGGTCCCGGACGGGCAGGTCGAAGGTGACGTTGTCCAGGTCCAGCACCCAGACCCGGCTCCCCGCCACCAAGGTGTTCCCCTCGCTGAAGTCCTGGTGGCAGAGGACGGCCCCGGCCGTTCCTACTGCGGCCAGTTCCCCGTACGCGGAGCGGGCCAGGGCCGCCTCCGCCCGGCGGGCCCGGTCGATGACCTCGTCGGCCACCTGGAGGTAGGCCCGGTGGAAGGGCTGGTGGGGGGCTTGCTCAGCGGCCTCCTTCCACCGCTCCAGCCTTTGGCGCAAGGACTGGTACTGGTGAGGCCAGCGTCCCACTTTGGAGGAGATCCGGCTGCCGGCGGGCGGCTCGTACCCGCGGGAGGCCTCATGGAAGGCGGCCAGGGCCTGGACCACCGCCTCCAGGTCGCCGGTCAGCCGGAACCGGGCCCGGCGCCCCGCCACCCATGGGTAGAGGACGAAGACCTGGCCCCCCTCCTCCACCCACAGCTGACCGTCCTGGGCCCGGAGGACGGGCAAGACCGGGCCTCTCGGTCCGGGTCCCCGTCTTCATCCAGGTGGAGGGCGAGGTGGTGGGCGAGC
>NZ_VSCV01000074.1:0-1918 GCF_047459355.1 Limnochorda sp.
CGGCTCACACTACGCGCCATGCGCTCCTGGTCAAAGACGGTGAGGGCGAGATCATCCGCGACGCGGTCCTGCGGCGCCCAGGGCAATATGCGCCACCCCAGCACCCTGGCAACGCGCTCCAGCAATCGCCGGGTCTGCCACGCGCAATACGGCCCAACACACGCGTACATCGTCCAACCATGGGCATCAGCATCCCAGAGAGGACGGAACGCCGCCTGGTCCTCACGCGCCGCTTCAGACAACCAGTACGGCGCGTATGGCCGCTCTGGAGCGGATAGGGGCCCGTGACCCAGCAGCACTTCCCTCAACAACCATTCAGGGGTCGGCGCGTAACGCTTCGTGTCGAGCCATACCGCGAATGTCCGCGCCGACGAGATATCGCTTCCAAAAATCACAGGCTTATCGAACGCGACACCTGAATTGTGTCGCAGGTCCCACACGCGGTCGATCCACACGTGGAGTTTGCGCGGATCGTCGGTCCCCGGAAATTCCGCCGCCAGGCGCGCGATGGTTGCCCAGAGAGGACCCGCCACCGACGATCCCTCCTGCCAGCGATAGACGTGTAGCTCTTGGAGCTGGCGCAGGAGCGCTGGCAGGTTGACCTGTAGCGCTAGCTCATATCGAGTACGGGGCCGACCGTATTCCACGTACTCGAATAGGGCCTGCATTCTAGGGTCGGTGATCCGTACCCCGGCGCCGTCAGGGTGTCGGAGCAATTCCCCCCAGGCCGCTAGCGCTAGATAGTCGCGTAGCGCGTAGCCCAGGGCGCGATCGAACTCCTGTTGCTCCTGCTCGATCCGCTCGCGGAGACGGTCTGCCGCGAGCCGATGAGGCCACTCCAAAGTTAGCGCAGCGTCCAACGCGTAGAAATGAATGCACGCACTCAGCGCGCTAGGAGCATCCTCCATCCAGTCCAGATAGGCCTGGTAACGTTCCTCCGCGGCCATTGAGGTGACGGTGACGGCGGATTCAGGCATCGGCAGGCGCCCTCCTCTCATTCACGGTGTTCTCAACCAGTCCCAGCACCCACAACAGGCGCCGCCAACCGCGGGGAATATCTCCTCCTGGCGGCGCCTCGTAGACGGCGGCCATCTCCCGCCGAAAGGCCGACAGCGGACCGTGACCATAAAAGACCGGGTCATCGGCTCCCAGTGGCAGGTCGCGCCTGGTGAGCAACCCTGCACGGTATGCGCCATAGACACGGCCTGCCAGCGCGGCGCGCTCCTCCGGTGTCAGGCGGTCCCAGTCGCGCCGTAGTCGGCGGAGCGCTCGGCGCGCCCGGGTTTTCTCTCGAATATACCTCCTAGGGTCCATGGCGGCCCTCCTCGGAACAACGTCACCCCGCGGCGTATCGCCGCCGCGGGGTGCTGGGTGAGTCAAGCGTCAGTAGTCCTCGTCCAGGTCCTCCAGGTCCGCGGGAGACTCCTCCGCGGTCTCGGCCGCGGACAACTCCTCAAGGGCCTCGGCCAACGAGCCGTAGATGTCGGTCAGTGCGCGGAGATACTGTGCGGCCGCGTGACCCACCGCGCGGGCTGCGTCCTCCAGCGAATACACGACCCTGCTAACGTGAGAGAGGTCCTGCGCGGTCGATCCAGGGGCGAATCCCTTCACCGCCAGCGCGTCCGCTACCGCGGCGCGCCGGTCAGTGGGCAACCCGGACAGGTCAACGCGAACCCGATAGTCATCAGGTTCGAGCGGTCGAATGTAGATTGGGATGGCCATGTAGGCGTTACCAGTTTGGGGCGAGACGTACACGCGAGCAGTCGGAATGCGATCCACGACGATCCCTCCTTGCCCCGCACGCGGGGCGTTGTTCACTGCCAACCAAATAATACCTCGCGTGGCACGGATTGGTCAACCCTAGAATTGGCGTTCTGTGATTTTTGCGGCGCGACGACAACCCTTCCATATATCGCGC
>NZ_VSCV01000075.1:0-1907 GCF_047459355.1 Limnochorda sp.
GCCAGGCGATCCAAGCCTTCCACGAGCTGGTCCAGGAGCTGGAGCGGCTGCTGGAGGGCTGATCCAAAGCCGGTGGTGCAGGCTACCCGCCCTGCACCACCGGCCGCAACGTGTCCGACCGGAGGCCTAGCCTGAGGGCCTCCAGGGCCAGGATCTCCCCCGGCTCCACGTTCCCCAGGTTGACGTTCACGCCGAAGCGCTGGAGCAGCGCTTGCTGCTGGCTCTTGCGGGGGGCCTCCCACAGGAGCCATTGGGAGCCGCCGGCGGCTTCGACCAAGGCTTCGACCAGGGAGTCGTCGATGGAGCCGTCGGCTCGGTAAATCCCAACGTCTGCCCCCGATTCCCGTCCCTCGACGATGACCCACGCCGCCCCCGCGGCCAGGTCGGCCTGGACGGTCTCTCTCAGCACCTCGAGAGGCGGCCGGTCCTGGGGGTGTTTCTTCCCCACCTCGGTGATGACGGTGAAGCCCGCCTCCCGCAGGCGGGCGATGACGGCCTCCCGCCGGGCCAAAGGGAGGGAGATGGTGCCGTCGGAGACTTCCGCGGTGGCCAGGCCGGCCGCCAGAGCCCGGTCGATCCAGGCTTCCAGCTGATTCTGGTAGACGGCGACCTCCAGCAAGGTGCCGCCCGGGTAGACCTCCACCCCGTACCGGCGGGCGAGGGCGACCCGCCGGGCCAGGGCCTCCTGGCTGAGAAGCGCCGAGGTGCCGAACCCCAGCTTCCAGAGGTCGACGAAGGGGGCGCCCATGGCCAGGTATCCTTCCAGCGCCGCCAGGGGTGTGCCCTTATCGAGGACCATGGTGATGCCCACCCGCCGGGGCTTGGCCAGCCTGCCCGGCAGGGGCGTTTCCACCACCCCATCCCACGCCCACCGGGCGCCGGTTGATCCCGCCTCGCCGCCAGCCGGTGCGCGGTCCTTCGCCAGCTGCCGTTCCACCCAGTCATCCCACCCGTCCCACGTCTGGCGGGCCGTTGAAGACTCCGCCCGGTCCTCGGCAGTCTATGGGATCGGAAGGCTGGGTGCCCTCAGAAGTTCCACTCGATCCCGAACCAGGGCCGGCCTGCGACCGCTGCCCGCCCGGCCAGATGGCCCACCACCGCTCCCGCCAGCACGTCGCTGGGCCAGTGAGCGCCGGCGGAGATGCGGGCCAAGCCCACGCACGTGGCCAGGCCGTACCAGACAGGAGCCCAGTTGGGATATCGTTCCGCCAGGACCGTTGCCAGGGCAAAAGCACTGGCCGTGTGGCCCGAGGGGAAGCTGTGGTAGCGCCCGTTGAAGGTAGGACCAACGAAGGTGCTGGCATCGTGGCCGCTCCAGGGCCGGGCCCGTCCCACACCCACTTTCCCGCCCCAGGTCACCACCGCCGCCCCAGCCTCGGCCTCGATAATCAGCTCCACCGTCTCCAGATCGCCCGCCGCGGCCAGGAGCAGCGCCACGCTTACGTACGCGGGCGCTTCCCCGAGATGGGAGAACTCCTCAAGCCAGGGGGTATCCCAACCCTGAATCCACTGGGCTATGGCTTCATCGGGCGACGCAGCCTGCACTGGGGCTGCGAGGAGGGCAGTCACGAGAAGAAGGGAGAAGAAATACCGGTTCACGCCGATCCCCCCACCGCTCGCACCGGAACCGGCCGCATAACCCAGCCAGGAATCTAGCCGGTCCACTGGCACAGGCAAGACGTTCGAGGCGGGGATTGGGAACCCTTTCCAAACACGGCTGGGTCGTTACAGGCGGGTCGTGCAGTCGGGAGTCTTCCGGCCTTTAGGCCCCGCGGCTGATTGCGCTTCACAAGCCGTAGGTGTAGAATCGGACAGGCAGCTTCTACCATGCCCGCCGCCTGGGCAGCCGAAAGGGGTGAGGGCACCATGGAACAGGGACCGAGTCCGAGACGGGGCGAGCCGTTCAG
>NZ_VSCV01000076.1:0-1901 GCF_047459355.1 Limnochorda sp.
GCTCGAGGACCTCCAGGTCGTCCAGGTGCGCCCAGGCGAGCCCCTCCGTTCCCCGGTGGATGTACTGGATGTCGCAGTACTTCCGGTGGGACTCAAGCTTGGCGCATTCCGGCGTGGTCTCGTAGCACATCAAGTTGGCGAAGATGGCGTCGCCCTCGATCTCGACCCGCCTGGACGAGCCGGGCTCCAGCGACGAGAGCATCTGGAGCGTGTCGTCCTTCCCCGCGACCGCCCGCTGGAGCCACTGGAGAGCCCGCATGAACCGGGGCGACTGCGGCAACTGTTCTGCAACCTGATGGATCGAGCAGTAGATCAAGACAGGACCTCTTTCCTCAAAGATTTGCGACGGCCTCCCGAGCGCTCCCGTTCGGGGTACCGGCAAAAGTGCGACCCTCATAACTTCGCAAGCCGCGTCAGCCAGCCCTTTTCGCCCGGCGCCGCAACAACATCCCCAGGGCTCGCAGCCGGCGGCCGTTGGCCCACTCGACAAGGAACTCGGCCAGGGCCAGCGGTAGGCTCTTGGGATCGAAGAGGACCAGAGCCCGCAAGGGGGTGGTGGCGGCCGACTCCACCGCCATCTTGAAGGCCGGGTCCTCCGGGTCTGCCCTGACGCCCAGGTGCTTGACGGCCTCCCGCTTCAGCACCCGGTAGACCAGCCGGAGAAGCAGGCTGGTCTCCTGCATCTCCCGGACCGAGCTGGTCATGTCGTAGGTTCCCCGGGTCTGGGGGACGTCCTCGGGGTAGTCCGGGTGGATGGTGATGAAGTCCTTCTTGGACGGTACGCCGTTCAAGGTGTAATACCAGCCGCTGCAGGGCGTGCGGGCGGGTTCGACGCCCTGCAGGTGGATGGTCGCGCTCAGGCGGATGTCCTGCGAGCTCGCGCCCACCTCCAGGTCGTAGCGCCCCGCCTCCACCACCCACTCCCGGCGCGCCGGGTCGTAGATGGCAAAGCTCCTCCTGTCCAGGCGGAAGGAGACCTGCCCGGTCTCGCCCCGCTTGAGGTGGATCTTGGAAAAACCTTTCAGCTCCCGCACCGGGCGGTACGCCCCGCCGGTCTTGGGGGCCACGTAGAGCTGGACCACCTCGGCGCCGTCGTACTCGCCCGCATTGGTGATGGAGGCGGTCACCTCGACGTCGTACTCGCCGGTCCTCCGCACCTGGAGGTCTGAGTACTCGAAGCGGGTGTAGGAGAGGCCGAAGCCGAAAGGATAGCGCACCGGGACGCCGGCGGTCGCGAAGTAGCGGTACCCGCAGTAGAAGCTCTCCAGGTACGCCGCCTGCTTGGGCGGCTTCAGGTAGTAGCTACTGCTCACCACGTCTTCGTAGCGGAAGGGGTAGGTCTCGGCCAGCTTGCCGCTGGGGTTCTCCTTGCCAAAGAGGAGATCGGCTGCGGCGAGACCCCCGGCCTGGCCGGCGAGATGCATGTGGAGAATGGCCTGGACCCGATCGGCCCAGGGCATCTCGATGGCCGATCCGCCCGCGAGCACCACGACGATCCGCGGGTTGGCCCGGGCAAGCGCCTCCACCAGGGCCACCTGGTTTTCGGGAAGGCGCATGTGGGGCCGGTCGAAGCCCTCGCCCTCGTAGGCAGGCGGCAGGCCGATGCAGAGGATCACGGTGTGGACCTTCTGGGCCAGGGCGACGGCCTCGTCGACGAGCGCCTGATCCGGCAGATCCCGCAGGGTGTAGCCGGCGGCGAAGGGAACGCCGGGAACATACCGGCGGAGGCCGTCCAGGAGGCTGTCCAGGCGGGTCGGGACCACCTGGGAGGAGCCGGCGCCCTGATACCGGGGGGTTCTCGCGAGCTCCCCGATGACGGCCAGTGACTCGCCGGCTTTCAAGGGAAGGACGGGGCCGTCGTTCTTCAGAAGGACGGCCCCGGCTGCGGCGATCCGGCGGGC
>NZ_VSCV01000042.1:0-9154 GCF_047459355.1 Limnochorda sp.
GCGGTCGCGATGGCCATCGGTTGGAGAGCGGCGGCCAGCTGGCCCTGGAGGTCGTTCAGGGGCAGTTCGATGACCAGGTGACCCAGCACCGCCTGGTCGGTCTCGTGACACATCTGGCATCGGGCCGTGTTCTCGAGAGGCTGCACGCTCAGGAGGGTATCCCGGTCGGTGATCAACACCGTCGGGCCGGAGGAGGGATCGGCGTCGGCCAGGACGGCCTGCAGGCTGGCCGGAAAGGCAGGACTTCGGGCTGCGACCGTCTCCGGTCGCGTTCCCACATAGAGACGGCCCTCATCGTTGAGCACCCAGGCCCCGGCAACCACGTCGTACTCACCCATCGCTCCCATGATGGTGGCCATCATGGAGCGGTCGTGGCGCAGCATGCCGTCTTCCAGGGCGGCAAGAACGGTCCGGCTGAGCCTGTCCGCCGAGCGGCGCGTGGCGTCGATGAGCTGATCCCGGTGCACCGAGGTCCCGAGGAGGAACGAGACCGTCACGCCGAGCAGGGAAACGCCCACAATGAGCACGGCCAGTTTGGTCGCCAGACGAGGCTGGCGCCACCTTTGACGAAAGGCTCCAGGCGACATGGGGCGTCCCTCCAGACCGGCCAGTGCTCCGCGCGAGACGGCGGACTACAACTCCCCCTCCATCTCCGCCTTATCCCAGTCGACCAGGCCCTTCTGGACCGCGTAGACCACCGCCTGGGTTCGGTTCTTGAGGTGGAGCTTCTGAAGAATGTTCCGCAAGTGGATCTTCACCGTGTTCTCGGCAATCCCAAGGGTTTCGCCGATCTCCCTGTTGGTGGAGCCCCGGACCAGCTCTTGGAGAACATCGACTTCGCGGGGGGTGAGGGAGGAGAGGTCGGGTTCTTCATCCACCCGTTCGGGAGTTGGCTTGACGAGCTCCATGAGAATCCGTGAAGCGACCGCACCCGACAGCCGCACCTCCCCGCGCCGTAACGCCTCGAGGACGTCAAAGAGCTCCTCCGGTTCAGCGCCCTTCAGCACATAACCTTCGGCTCCGGCCTTGATGGCTTCAAAGAGGTCGCGGTCGTCGTCGGAGACGGTGAGCATGACGATACGGGTCCCGGGCAGCTCTTCCTTGATGAGCCGGGTCGCTTCCAGGCCGTCGCATCCCGGCATCTCAATGTCCATCAAGATGACGTCTGGGCATGTCTTCCGGGCCTGGATGACGGCTTCCCGGCCATCACCCGCCTCGCCCAGCACGAGGATCCCTGGACGGGCTCGAAGGAGGGCCGCAAGACCTTTGCGGAACAGGGCGTGGTCGTCCACGAGCAAGATGCGTAGCGGGTGCATGTCATCACTCATTGGAGAGAACCCGTCGGCCTTCGCAGGAACACGACAGTCCGTTCTCGTGGGGGATTTGGCTTTCTCTTATCTCTTCAAAATGGATGCAGAGCGATCCTGCCCACGGGTGGCGTGGCGTTGGTTCTGCGGGACGAAGATCCTTGGAGGTTCATCACGGGCGAGATGGGATCTGCTTGGGGGCCGCCCTCATTTCCCGGGAAAGGGTGACGGGATCCGATCCAATCCCAGCTTGACCCAGCCCTCCCTTGACCTTTCGGACCCCTTCCAGGCTTTTCTGGCCGATCCCATGCCCCTTGGCACGAAATGGGAAGGGAGGTCGGAACCGACGCCGAACTCCCGATAGGGTCTGTCTGTCTCGAATGGGAGGGAAAAGTCTTGTTCCGCAAGCTGATTACTGGACTCGCCATACTGTTGGTGCTGGCAGCTCCCGTTTCCGGCCAATCGGCGGACTTGGTCGGGCAGGCCCAGCGGGAGGGGCAGGTCAGCTTCTACGCCAACATGACAGCCATCGAGCCCATCCTCGAGGCCTTCAAGGCGAAGTATGGGGTGGAGGCGCTCTACACGCGGCTCTCCACCACCCAGTTTGCGCCCACAGTACTCACGGAGCACGCCACCGGGCGGAACCGGGGCTCGGTCCTCCAGGCCCCCGTTCCTGTCCTGGAGATCCTCAAGGACGCGGGCGCCCTGGCGGCCTACGACTCGCCTGCGGCGGCCAACTACCCTGAGTGGAGCCGGGATCCCGATGGCATGATCCAGGTCTTCGGGATCGAGTACGTCGCCATCATCTACAACACCAACCTGGTCAAGCCCGAGGATGTACCCAAAAGCTACATGGATTTGACCGATCCCAAGTGGCGGGGCAAGATCGTCATGCCCGATCCCAGCGTCCACGCCACCACCATCCAGTGGCTCGTGGGCCTCAAGGAGGCCAACGTCTTCGGCTCCGAGGAGGCCTGGTGGGCCTTCGTGGAGGGCCTGGCCGCCAACGAGCCCATGTTCGTCGCCTCGTTCGGCCCCACCCCCGGCCCTATCTCCTCCGGTGAGGTGGCCCTGGGGATCTCCATGCCCAAGTACATCGTCACCCTGGCGCCCGCGCCTCTGGACTGGGCCCGGGTGAAGGAGCCTCTCTTCGGCACGCCGCGCGGGATTGCCCTGGCGGCCAGTGCGCCCGAACCCAACGCCGCCCGACTCTTCTTTGACTTCTGGCTGAGCCGAGAGGCCCAGGAGATCCTGGCCCGGGACGTGGGCGAGTACGTCCTCCACGCGGGGGTCTATCCGCCCATTGACGGGATCGACCAGGCCGAGGTCCTCCCGCTCAGGACCATGAGCGACCAAGAGCTGGAGGAGTGGGCGCAGGAATTCGCCCGCATCTTCCGGTAACCCGCACCCGCTGGGCCCAGCCTCCAGGGCTGGGCCCAACTGCAATGAGGCTCGAGGGAGGCCGCTTGATGGAGATCCGCATCACCAATCTGAACAAGACCTTCTCATCACCGGACGGCGATGTGGCCGCACTCAAGAACGTCACCCTGACCGTTCCCGCCAACCAGGTGACCACCCTCTTGGGGCCGAGCGGCTGCGGGAAGACCACCCTGCTGCGGTGCATTGCCGGGCTGGAATCGCCCGACAGCGGTGAGATCGCTTTCGGTGACCAGGTGGTCTGGTCCGGCCAGGGGAAGAAGCCCTATTCGGTGCCCACGGAGAAGCGGGGCATCGGCATGGTCTTCCAGACCTACGCCATCTGGCCCCACATGACCGTCTTCCAGAACGTGGCGTATCCCCTGGAGGCCCGGGGCTTACCCCGGGACGAGATCGCCCGGCGGGTGGCGGAGGCGCTGGAGTTCGTCCAGCTGGCTGGCTTCGAGCGCCGCCCGGCCACCGCCCTGAGCGGCGGCCAGCAGCAGCGGGTCGCCCTGGCCCGGGCCCTCGTCTCCCAGCCCAAGATCCTTCTCTTTGATGAGCCCTTGAGCAACCTGGACGCCAAGCTCAGGGAGGAGACCCGGCGGGAGCTCCGGCGGCTCCTCACCCAGCTGGGGGTCACCGCGCTGTATGTCACCCACGACCGCTCCGAGGCCCTCGCCCTCTCCGACCATGTGGTGGTGATGCGGGCCGGTGAGATCGTGGAGCAGGGGAGCCCCCAGGAGATCTACTTCCGGCCCAAGTCCCGGTTCGTGGTGGAGTTCCTGGGCGGCACCAACTTTGTGGAAGGCACCCTGGTGGCCAATGAAGGGGAGTGGGCTCGGGTGGAGACGCCCATGGGGCAGCTCCTCTGCCACGGGGCTGACGGTATGAGCCCCGGCCGGCGGGTGACGGTCTACATCCGGAGCGACGCGCTCAGCCCCGCCTCCCCCGAAAGCCAAGAGCCCAACCGCTTCCAGGGCCGGGTGGAGTCGCTGATCTTCGTCGGCGAGTACTACGACGCCGAGCTGCGGGTGGGCGAGACCCGCCTCATGGCCCGGCTGGCCACCACCCACAGCCTGGCCGAGGGCCAGGAGACGCCCATGACTATCGACCCCGCTGGCTGCCGGGTGTTGGAGTGATCGGCCATGCAGAGCGGGCAGATCGGTACCAAGTGGTTCATTGCGGTGCTCTTGGTGGTCGTTGGGGGGCTCACCCTGGGCCCGGCCCTCATGCTGGTGGTAGGGAGCTTCTCCCAGGGCCTGGGGGCGGTGGGGACCTTCACCCTGGAGAAGTACGCGCGGGTCTACAGCGACGCGCGGTTGCCCCAGGTGGTCCTCAATACGGTGATCTACAGCTTCGGGTCGGCCTTCTTGGCCACCACCCTGGCGGTGATCCTGGCCTACCTCAACTTCCGCACGGACATCCCCTTCCGGGGTGTGCTTCACCTGCTGCCGGTGGTCTCCATGATGATCCCCCACCTGGCCTACGGGTCCAGCTGGGCGCTGCTCCTCAACCCGACCAACGGCATGCTCAACCTCATCTTGCAGGAGTTCGGCCTGGGTCCCATCAACATCTACTCCCTTCCGGGCATGATCTTTGTGGAGGGTCTCCTCGACCTGCCCGTTGCCTACCTGGTGATCGTGGCGGCCATGGCCTCCTTTGACTCGTCCCTGGAGGAGGCCTCATGGGTGAGCGGCCGCTCCCGGGCGGCCACCTGGTGGCGGATCATCCTGCCCATCCTCCGCCCGGCGATCCTGGCCGCCATCACCCTGGTCCTCATCCGGAGCATCAGCGCCTTCGCCATCCCCTCGGTCTTGGGGATGCCGGGCCGGATCGAGGTCCTCACCACCTTCATCTACCGGCTGATCAACGTCGGCTTCGTGCCCGACTACGGCCGGGCGGCGGCGGTGGGCGTCAGCGTCTTGGGGGCCGCGGTGGTGCTGGTCTACCTCTACCGCTACCTGACCGCCCGGAGCGAAAGGTTCGTCACCATCTCCGGCAAGGGGTACCGGCCCACCATCAGCCGCCTGGGGGTCTGGCGGTGGCCTTTGGGCCTCTTCGTCCTCCTGCTGGGGATCTTGCTGGTGGTGCTGCCGGTCTTGGTGCTCCTCTACACCTCGCTCGTGCCCTACGTGATGGCCCCCAGCGCGGAGGCCTTCCGCCAGCTCACCTGGCGCAACTGGACCCAGGTGCTGGGTGACCCCCTCACCCTCAGGGCCCTGCGGAACAGCATCATCCTGGCCCTGGGCGGGGCCACCTTGGGGATCATCCTCTCCACCCTGACCTCGTACGTCGTCGTCCGGGTTCGCACCCGGAGCAGCGCGGTGCTGGAGGCGCTCACCTTCCTCTCCTTCTCCTTCCCGGGGCTGGTCATCGGGGTGGGCTTCATGTGGCTCTTTGCCCGCACCGACCTCTACGGCACCCTGTGGGCCCTCCTCATCGGCTACGTGGCCGTCTACCTGCCCTACGGTATCCGGCCCCTCACCAGCACCTTCATCCAGATCAGCAAGGACCTGGAGGACGCTTCGGCCGTAAGCGGGGCCGGCTTTTTCCGGACCTTCCGGAAAGTGGTGGCCCCCCTGGCCTTGCCGGGGGTGCTCTCGGGCTGGACCCTGCTCCTGGTCATGTTCGTCCGGGAGCTGGACGTCTCGACGGTTCTCGCCCGGCCTGGCTCGGAGGTGCTCTCAGTCCAGCTTTACCGGGCCGTGGCCGACGCCCTCTGGGGCCGGGTGGCCGCCCTGGGGTTGATCATGGTGGCCATCTCCACAACCTTGGTCCTCATCGCCAACGGCCTGGCCAGCCGCTTCTCGCGGATGGGCAAAGCCGGCTGACGGCGCCGCGCCGCGGCGGCCGGGCCGTGGCCTTGGCCGGCAGCAAGCGCAACACCCAGCGGCAGAGAGACGAAGGCCAAGCCCGCCCATTCTGGGGCGGGCTTGGCCCTTTCGGCCCTGGCCCGCGCCTGCCCGGCCCGCCGGCAGACGTCCCCCGCGACCCAGCCCCGGGGAAGCCCCGCCGCGCCGGACCGGACCGACGGTAGCCCGGGGGTGAGAGGAATGGGCCGGATGATGGCTAACTTTTCAGTCACCTTGACTTGGAGACCAGGAGGGACCGGAAGCGGTGAAGTCGATCGCGAGCGAGATGGCCGGCATCCTGCTGGACCTGAAAGTGGCGGTGGGTGACCAGGTGCAGGCGGGGCAAGAGGTGGCGGTGATCGAGTCGATGAAGATGCACATTCCCCTCAACAGCCCAGAAGGGGGCGTGGTGCGGGCCATCCACGCGCAGCCGGGCCAGTTCGTCAACGCCGGCGACCTGATCGTGGAGTTGGAGTAGCGTCGGAAGGCCCCTTCACCGACCGGCCCGGACACGGAGCGACCCTTGGTGGGCTGCCAGGATCCTGGGCGGGATTCGGCCTCCCACCTCCGGGGCCGGCCGACCGCGCCCCGAGAGACCTCTGACCCCTGGCTACGCCTCCCGCTTGATGCCCCCCGGAGAGGCTTGGGCTATGATGGAGGGGCCCAGGACGGCAAGCCTGACGGAAACATGGAGGGATGACGGTGGAGCGCATTTCGGTCGAAAGCCGCGCCGCACGGGAATGGATCGACGTGACCGACCGGGTGGCCCAGGTGGTCGCGGGCCTGGCGACCACGCCCCAGGCGGTGCTCCTCTTCTGCCCCCACACCACCGCGGCGGTGACCGTCAACGAGGGCTACGACCCGGCCGTGGCCAGTGACGTCCAGCGGGCCCTGGACGCCCAGGTGCCCCAGGTGCCCTTCCACCACGCGGAAGGGAACTCACCCGCCCACCTGATGACCAGCCTGGTGGGACCCTCGGTTCTGGTCCCCGTGGAGGGGAAGCGCCTCCAACTGGGCCGGTGGCAGCGCATCTTCTTCTGCGAGTTCGACGGGCCCAGACGGCGGGAGTTGTGGGTGCAGCCGCTGGGGTGAGGCCGGCGGCTCGTTCAAGGCCGGCACCTGGTGCGGCCCTCAACAGGAGAGAGCGGTGGAGCGGGCGGCAGGGCCGCCCGCCGCTCCACCCCCTTCGCCCGACGCGCTCAAGAGGCGATCAGGTTGTCCACATAGTTCTGCTTATTCTATCATACATGAAGAGTGCTCGCCCGGCGTGCCCGCGGGCGGGCCTGCCGCAACGGAACCGAGGGCGGATGGCAACGACGATGAAGGAGGCTGCATCCGACGTGATGTGGTGCCGGGTCAGAAGGACCGGGTTCCTGATGATCCTGCTTGGCGTGCTGCTGGCTTCCGGGACCATCCGGGCCCAAACGTCCTATGACGTGGCCACCGTCGCCGAGACGGGCATGGTCTCCAGCGCCCATCCCCTCGCCTCCCAGGCCGGCCTGGAGATCCTGCAGAAAGGCGGTAACGCCATCGACGCCGCGGCGGCCGTCCAGTTCGCCCTGAACGTCGTCGAGCCGGCCATGACCGGCATCGGCGGCGGCGCGTTCATCATGATCTACTCGGCCGAGGAGGGCCGGGTCATCGCCATCGACGCCCGGGAGGAGGCCCCCGCCCGGTACCATGAACGGGTCTTCCTTGACGAAGAAGGGAACGTGATCCCCTTCGCCCATCGCCGGACGGGCGGGAACGCGGCGGGCGTCCCTGGTACTCTGGCGGGGTTCGCCAAGGCCGTGGAGCTCTACGGCACCCTACCTCTGGCCGAGATCTTGGAACCGGCCATCCGGCTGGCGGAGGGCTTCGAGCTCTCGGAGCTGGACGCGAGGCGGCTCAACGCGGCCCGGGAGGACCTGGCCCGCTTCCCCTCCACGGCCGCCATTTACGTCAAGCCCGACGGCTCCCCCTGGCAGGCTGGGGATCTTTTTGTCAACCGGGACCTGGCCCAGACCTTCCGGCTCATCGCCGAACAGGGCCCCGACGTCTTCTACCGGGGCGAGATCGCCGACGACATCGTCCGCGCTGTGAAGGAGAGCCCCATCAACCCAGGGGTGATGGAGAAGAGCGATCTGGAGAGCTACCGGGCGGTCCTGCGGGAACCGGTGCGGGGCACCTACCGGGGCTATGAGGTGGTCAGCATGGCGCCCCCCACCTCGGGCGGGATGACCCTGCTGGAGATCCTCAACATCCTGGAAGCCTACGATCTGGCGAGGCTCGGCTGGGGGAGCCTGGACGCCCTCCACCTCTTGAACGAGGCTCAGAAGGTGGCCTTCGCCGACCGGAACCTCTTCATGGCCGACGCCGACTGGGCGGATGTGCCCGTGAGCGGGCTAATCAGCAAGGCCTTTGCCGCAGAACGGCGACGCCTCATTGACCCGGTCCACGCGCTGCCCGCCCCCGTGCCCGCGGGCGATCCTTGGGCGTACGAGACGGTCCTGACCCGTCCCGCGAGCCCCTTCGGCTCCAACCAGGCGGAGGAGGGCGCCCACACCACCCACTTCACCGTGGTCGATGGGGAGCGGAACGTGGTGGCCGTCACCTCCACCATCGAGTCGGAGTGGGGCAACTTCCTGGTGGTGCCGGGCCGGGGCTTCCTGCTGAACAACCAGCTGACCGACTTTGACCCCGTCCCCGTCGCCGAGGACGGGAGCCTGGTGGCCAACCGGCCCGAAGGCGGCAAGCGGCCCCGGCGGACGGCCCTGAACCCTGAGGACCGGTACAGCTACGGCGGCAAGCGGCCCCGGAGCAGCATGACGCCCACCTTGGTCTTCAAGGACGGCCAGCCCTTCCTGGCCGTGGGCTCGCCGGGCGGCTCCCGGATCATCGGGATCGTCCTCAACGTCCTCACCAACGTCATCGACTTCGGCATGGATCCCCAGCAGGCCATCACCGCCCCGCGGGTGGTCAACCGGGGCGGGCCCATGGAGATGGAGGCGGAACTGTACGACGCCTCGCCCGGGCTGGTGGCCGCCCTGGAAGCCCGGGGCCACCAGGTGCAGCGGACCGAAAGCTACGGCGGGGCGCATGCCATTCTGATCGACCCCGCAACGGGCCGGCTTCTGGGGGGCGCCGATCCCCGCCGGGGCGGCTCTGTCGCGGGGTACTAGCCCACCAAGGGCCGGGAGCCTGCCAGGGGCAGGGCCTGGGCAACGGATCCGATGCGAGCCACCCTTCGGCCGTCGGATGCGGGCGAGAACCGGCAGCGGCTCCAAGAGCGAAAAGCATCGACCAGGACGGCCGGGGCGTGCAGCCCCGGCCGTCCCCTCCCGCGGTCCGTTACCTGGGAGCCTCGGAAGCGAAGGGGAAGAGCCGGGGGTCGTCGAGCCGAATCCGGCCGGCCAGGAGGGCGTCGGCGAAGGCCTCCAGGTTGGGGAGGTGGAGGCCGGGCCAACCGGCGTAGAGCCCCGCCCCGTCCAGGTGGACCGCCCCCAGCCCGGCCCGGTTGGCACCCAAAACATAGGGCTCAGCCCCCGCTGCCTCCACCACCCCTTCCACCAGCCGGCCCGCCCAGGGCACCGGCCG
>NZ_VSCV01000077.1:0-1881 GCF_047459355.1 Limnochorda sp.
CCTGATCGGCCGTGGAGAGGTGGGTCGTGCTGGCCGACTCAGCCTCCGGCACCGGGAAGAATCCACCCGGACGCCCGCTCACCGGCAGACCGGTCTGGTAGGGCATCGGGTCCCCCGCTTGAGGCCGCTCGCCCATGCGGTCCAGGGGGATCTCCTGCGCCCGTTCCCGCGCGTAGGCCTTGGAGGTGAGCCCCTCCACCGGGACATCGACGAAGGCCGGGTCGCCGTTGTACCAGCTCAGGTCGGCGAAGGCCCGCTTCAGCGCCTCGGCTTGCAGGTGGATCACCCGGGCGGAGGGGAAGGGCTCCCCCGTCAGGTCAAAGTTCTCCAGGATGTGCAGCGCCTCGACAACCGCCATGCCGCCCACCGGTGGCGGGGCCGAGACGATCTCATAGCCGCGGTAGCTGCCCCGGACCGGCTCCCGCTCGAAGGCCCGATAGTCGGCCAGATCGAAGGTGGTGATCAGACCGCCATTGGCCTCCATCGCCGCGGCCATCTGACGGGCGATCTCCCCCCGGTAGAAGGCGTCGGGCCCCTGCTCCGCCAGGATGCGCATGGTCCGGGCCAGATTGGGGTTCTTCAGGAGGTCCCCCTCCATGGGCGGGAACCCGTCGATCAGGTAGATGGAAGCCAGCTCGGGATCGGCCAGAATCGCCTCGTAGTTGTCGGCGATGGCTCCGGCCAGGGTGCTGCTCACCGGGAACCCTTCCTCGGCCAGCCGGATCGCCGGTTCCAGCACCTCGGCCAGGCTCATGGTCCCGTACCGGCTCAGGGCGGTGGCCAAACCGGCCACGGTCCCCGGAACGGCCACCGACTCCCAGCCGACGTTGGGCATCCGGTCGGGGAAGCGCTCGTAGGTGGCGGCGCGCGGGGCCACCGAGCGGTAGTCGATGGCGGTGACCTCCCCACTGGCCAGGCGGATGATCATCATGCCCTCGCCGCCCAGGCCGGAGGCATTGGGCTCCACCACCCCGAGGGCAAAGGCTGTGGCCACCGCCGCATCGATGGCGTTGCCGCCTCGCCGGAGCATCTCCAAGCCGGCCTCGGAGGCGAGGGGATGGGCCGACGCGACCATGCCCTGGCGGGCCCGTACCTCCGGGAGAACCGTCTCCTGGGCCACGCCAGTGCCCACGGCCATCCAAGCGACCAGCAACGCCAACATCAAACTCGCCAGCATTCGGCAGCGCCGACTGCCGAGCCCCTTGGACACGTTGAGAACCCCCTTTGCTCGCATTGCGTCTTCCCGTCCTCCCCGTCAGGTCAAGGCCTCCCGGTCGCGGGCGACCGGAGGAAGGCACCCAGCCCGTGCTCCATCAGATCGGTGTAGGTGGGCAGGCCCTCCACCACGATGGGGCGGCCGTCAGCGAAGAGCCCCACGTTCCGCAAGAAGGCCTGCAGAGCCGTGAGGTGGCGGGCCACCCGCCCGTGCAGCGGGTGGCCTTCCTCGTCGAAGGGAACGTAGAGGCGCCCGATGCGGCCGGCCTTCACGTAGGTGGGGTCCCGGCCTTCAACGACCAAGGCAGCGTCGGTCCGGCCGCGCAGGCGGCCCTGGGCTGGGTTGGCCGTCTCCATCAGGACCACCAGGGCCGGCGTGGCCTCACCCAGCTCCCGGTGGATGAGCCCCCGGAGCGATTCCGGTGAGGGCTCCAGGCCGATGGCCATCCCCTCCATCTCGACCTCCAACGCGACCCAGGCAGCCAGATCCATCGCTCGGGGATGGGCGACGATGGTGTTGATCACCGGATACTCGGGCGAAGCTTCGTGGAGGTCGATCACCAGGTCGGCCTCTTCCTGGAGGATCAGCTGGGTGATGGCATAGGCCACCTGCTCGGTCAGCGTCCCGTCGGGCCGTCCGGGGTAGCTCCGGTTGAGGTTACGGGT
>NZ_VSCV01000043.1:0-9056 GCF_047459355.1 Limnochorda sp.
CCGCCCCTGCTTGCAGGCGCCCTTCCACGCAGAGAGGCTCCCCATCCACCCGGAACGTGGCCGAGCGAATCACCATGTCCAGATGGACAGCACACGCATGGTCGCCACCGTAGAAGAGGTCGCTGCCCAGCGCAACGTGGACGTTGCCCGCCGCCTTCTTCTCCTCCTCGAAGTCGTCGTTCCGGAGGGCGTTGGGGTTGAGCCCCAGGCCAATCTCGGCGATGTGGTCGGCGCCGGGCACCTCCTCCAAGATCTGCTGGAGCCGCCGGGCTCGCCGCCCCCCCTCCACCCGGACCACCTTGCCCGCCTCCACCTCGAGGGTGACGGGGTCGTCGCCGCCGCCGATAAGGGCGATGGGGCCGTCCACCACCAACCGCCCGTGCGCGCTGGCGGTCGCCGGCCGCTGGGAGATCTCCCCATCGGAGAAGGCCGCCTCCCGCCCCGGCTCCCGGGCCAGCCCGCACTCGACGATGACCACCTGGCCCATCACCGGCCGCTTGCCCACCCCCGCGATCAGGTGGGTTCCGCTGGGCGAGGTGATCTCCACCCGCTCCCCCCGGCCCCAGATGGCAGCCAGGTGCCAGCCCAGCCGCTCCAAGGCCTCATAGTCGGCCGTGGCCGCTCCCTTGGTCCAGTTGTCGAGGGAGCGCATCACCATGGAGAGGCTCCGGAGCCGCCTGGCCGCCAGCAGCTCCGTTACCTTGCGCGCGTAGGTGGGGGCGCCGGCCGTCCGGGTGAGGCCGATGAGGACGTCGGCCGCCTCCAAGCCCCGCTCGATGATGGGGGTCAGCTCCGTGGCCCGCTGGGCTGTCCGGCTGGGCATCAGGGCCAGGGTGTACTCGGCCCCCGCCGCCTGCACCGCCGCCGCCAGGGCGTAGGCCATCGCCAGCTCCGTCTCGGGGTCGGCCACCAGGAGGACCTGCTCCCCCGGCTTCACCGCCAGGTGGAGCTGGATCAACCGCTGGGCTACGCTGGCCGCGTCGATCTGACGCGCGTCCACCGCTTAACACCTCGCTTCTTGGGTTCTCAGATCGTCCAGGTAGGGAACCTGCGAGCGCCACCGGGACAGCTCTGCCTTGGAGAGCCGGCCCAGCACCACCCCTTCCGCGGTGGTGGCCAGTCGGGCCCGGGGCCGGCCGTCGGGTCCCAAAAAACAGGTGCCGCCGCACCCTTGGGAGCCCGCCTCGTTGACGCCCAAAAGGTAGACCGTGTTGTCCAAGGCCCGGGCAGGCAGCTGGATGGCCCAGCGCCAGCCCGCCCCCCGGGACCAGGCGGAGGGGATCACCACCAGCTCCGCCCCTTGCCGGGCGAGCTGCCGGGTGGGCTCGGGGAACTCGGCGTCGTAGCAGATGAGGAGGCCCACCTGCCAGCCGTCCACTGAGAAGAGGGACAGCTCCCTTCCCGGCCGGAAGAGCTCCCGCTCCCAGCCATAGAGCCACATCTTCCGGTAGATGCCCAAGAGCCGGCCGGCATCGTCGGTGAGGGCGGCGGCGTTGAAGACCCGGTCGTGGATCCACTCGGGGAAAGGAACGACCAGGAACGCCTCCAGCTCGCGGGAGAGCTCCGCCGCCCACTGGAGAACCCCCTCGGTGGCCTCCCGGGAAGGGGTGGTCAGCACGGCCAGACGGTCGTACCCGGTGGGGAAGAGCTCTGGAAAGGCAATGAGCCTGGCCCCCGCCTCCCGGGCTTGAGCGGCCCACCGGGCGGCTTGGGCCAGGTTGGCTTCCAGCTCCCCAGGCTGGGCGGCCAGCTGGATCCCCGCGACGGTAAGGACCGGGTCGTCCATGGCGCTCTCCCTACACCCAGAAGGCCCGCTCCAGATCCTGCAGCTCCGCGGCGGGGGCGTCGAAGTGGTTCCGGCCCAGCTCCAAGACGTAGACGTGGTCGGCCACCTGCAAGGCATGGCGGATGTCCTGATCCACCAGGAGGATGGCGATCCCCTCGCTCCGGAGCTGGTCCAAGAGCTGGTAGACCTCTTCGGTGAGAAGCTTGGAGAGGCCGGCCGACGGCTCATCCACCAGGATCACCTTGGGGTCCATCATGAGGGCCTTCCCCACCTCCACCATCCGCTGCTGGCCGCCGGAGAGCTGGCCCGCCCGCTGGTGACGCTTCGCCTTAAGAGCGGGGAAGCGCTCGTAATTCTCCTCCAGCTTGGCCCGCACCCGGCGCCGGTCCCTCCGATAGGGCCAGGCCCCCATGGCCAGATTCTCCTCCACCGTCATCTCCCTGAAGAGGCCGTGGTCCTGGGGGATGTAGCTCACCCCCAGGTGGATCATCCGGTGGGGCGGCACCCCCACCAGAGAGCGGCCCTCCAGGGTGATCTCCCCCTGTTCGGGCCGGATGAGGCCGAAGATGGTCTTGAGGAGGGTGGACTTCCCCACCCCGTTGGCCCCCAAGACCGCGGTGATCTGCCGGGCCGAAGCTTTGAGGCTCACCCCCCGCAGGATGGGGAGATCCCGGTAGTAGCCGGCGTAGAGGCCGCGCACCTCAAGCATCGGCCATCCCTTCCTCCCATGACCGGGCCCGGGTTGGGGCCGGCTGGGCCTCGTCCTCCTCCCGGCCCAGGTAGGCTTCGATCACCGCCCGGTCCCGCCGGACCGTCGCCGGGTCACCGTCGGCGATGAGGCGGCCGTTGGCCAGCACCAGCAGGCGCTCCGAGAGGCCAAAGATGGTCTCCATGTCGTGCTCGATGATGATCAAGGCTTTCCCCTGGGCCCGGAGCTCCAGGATGAAGGCGCTGATGGCCTCTTTCAGGGCGGGGTGCACCCCGGCGAAGGGCTCGTCGAGGATGTAGATGTCGGGATCCAGCATCAGGAGGCGGGCCAGCTCCAGGAGCTTCTTCTGCCCGCCCGAGAGGGCCCGGGCCCGTTCCCGGGCCAGGTGCTCCAGCTTGAGGAAGCGGAGGGCCTCCCGGGCCCGGGCCACCTCCGCCGCCCAGGTGCTCCCCGGCGCGGCCAGTCCCGGCACCAGGAGGTTCTCCAACACCGTCAGGCGGGAGAAGACGGCCGGGATCTGGAAGGTCCGCCCCACGCCCCGCCGGGCCAGAGCGTAGGGTGGCAGCCCGTCGACCCGCTCCCCCCGCAGGTGGATGGCCCCACCCGTCGGCTGGTAGACGCCGGTGAGGAGGTTGGTCAGGGTGGTCTTACCCGAGCCGTTGGGGCCGATCAGGCCGCAGATGGTGGGCTGGCGGAGGGTGAGGCTCACCCCGTTCAAGACCTGGTGGCCTCCAAACCGCATGGAGAGGTCCTGGACCACCAGGTCGATGGGCCCCCGCCCCGCCCCGGAGCGTCCCCGCCGGACGACGGCGGGCAGGGTCCTGCGGGCTGTGGCCTGGAGCGGGGCAGCCGGGGTGGGTGGGGCGGCCGGGCGGGCCGTGGGACCGGGGCCGGGTGAGGAAGCGTCCAACGGCGTGCGAAGGGCCGGTGGAGGCGCCGCGTCCCGGGGCGCCACCGTCTCCCGGCGCCGGGCCGCCTCCCCGGCCAGAAGGTTGAAGAGGGGCACCAGGAGACCGTTCCGGGCGAACCGGACGGTGAGCACCACCAGCACCCCGAAGGCGGCGTACCGCCAGACGCCCAGATCGATCACCCAGGGCCCCCATCCGATGCGGCGGAGGAACTCCAAGACAAAGGTCATGGTGGCCGCCGCGACGGCCGCGGCCAGGGGATGCTCCAGCCCCCCGATGACGGCGTAGGCGATCACCAGCGACATCTGGAGGAAGTCCAAGTTCTCCGGCACCAGGCGGGGCACGGTGTGGAAGTAGACCGAGGCGGCCAGCCCCACCAGGGCCGAGGTGAAGCTGAAAATGAAGACCTTCAGACGGGTGACGGGGACCCCCATGGCGGCCGCGGCGCCGTACTCCTCCCGCATGGCCCGCAGGAAGAGCCCCGTCCGGGAGGCTAGGAGCCCGTAGATCACTGCCAAGACCACCACCAGGAGTCCCGCCAGGAGGTAGTAGTGGGCCAGATCAGACCCCGGCAGCTCCATCACCCGCAGGGAGAGGCGCCCGCCCGTCCACTGGGCTTCGGCCACGATCACCAACCGCGCGATCTCGGCGAAGGCGATGGTGAAGAGGGCGAGGTACGCCGCCCGGAGGCGGAGGAGCAAGAGGCCCAGGAGGCTCCCCACCACCCAGGCGACCAGGGTCCCCACCAGGATCTGAACGCCGACGCTCCCCAGGAGGGGGTGGACCGGGGCCCACAGGTTCCCCCAGATGGCGCCGCCATACCCCGCCAGGCCAGCCAGGGCCACGTGGGCGAAGGAGAACTGACCCGCCACCCCGGCCAGCAAGGACCAGGTGGCCGCGAGGATGGCCATGTAGCAGGCCAGGTGCCCAACGCTCAGGCGGTAGCTGCTGGAAAGGCCCACAAGGGGCGCGGCCAAGAGGACCACGAGGAGCCCGGCTACGAGGAGGTGCCCGGCCCGGGCCCGCGGCGCGGCCGCCTGCCATCCCGTTGGCACCATCACACCTCCCTCCCGAAGAAGCCCCGGGGGCGGATCAGAAGGACCAAGGCGAAGATGGCCAATCCAGCGGCCACTTGGTAGGTGGCCCCCCGGCTCGGGTCAGGGAAGCCGGCCACGGTGAGGGCTTCGGCCACCCCGAGGAAGAGGCCCCCAAGGAAGGCGCCCGGGACCGAGCCCAGCCCGCCCAGCACGATGATCACGTAGGACCGGAGAGCGGCCTGGGTAGCCATCTCGGGGACGGGGAAGTTCATCACCGCGACCAGGGCCGCCCCCGCCATGCCCGCCAGCATGACCCCCAATCCGAAGGCCAGGTTGAACGCCCGCCGGACATCAATGCCGGCCAAGATGGCCGCGGTCCGGTTCTGGGCCACCGCCTGGAGGCTCCGCCCCGTCCAGGTGCGGTGCAGAAACCAGGTGAGGGCGATGAAGAGAAGCAGCCCCACCAGCCCGGCGATGAGCATGTCGGTCCGGATCCGCAAGAAGCCCGCCTGGAGGATGGAGCTATCCAGGCCCCAGAGGGGCCGGTCGGTGAAGCGGGGGGCGCGGATGCCCGTGGGGCTCCCCAAGAGGCTGACCAGGCCGTACTGGAGGAAGAGCCCGACCCCGAAGGTGACGAGGAGCGCGTACTCGGCCGGCCGTTCGATGGTCTCGGAGTGGAGGGGAGAGAGGAGGGCCCACTCCAGGAGAAGCCCCAGGACCAGGCAGAGGAGCCCCACCACCGGGATGACCACCAGCCCGTTGACGGCCCACACCCGGGTGAGCAGAAGATACGCCACCACCCCGCCGAACATGAAGAGCTGGCCGTGGGCGAAGCTGATGATCCCCTGCACTGAGTAGATCAGGGTGAGGCCCACCGCCATGGTGCCGAAGACCGCGCCCACCACCAGGCCGTTCTGCACCTGGTTGAGGAAGTACTCGGCGTCGGTGAAGAGGGGGTTGGTGGGATAGAGCCAGCGGAGGAGCCAGAAGAGCTCCAAGGTCAGGAGGAGGCCGGGCAAGAGCCGGTGAACTGGCCCTTCCAGGGGCGGTCTTTTCCACCACACGTAGGCCAGGGCCAGAGGCCCCAGGGTTGCCGCCCAGAGCCCCGCGGGAACGGGCACCGAGCGGAAGGCCAACCCGGCGCGCCGGTACCGGCCCGGCACGAGCAAGGCCGCCAGGGCCGCCCAGAGCGGCCCCGCTGCCACCAGCCAGAACGCTAGCGGGCTCACCTCATCCCCTCCTGACGGGGAGGCCCGCCGGCTCCGGCGGGCCTCCGGCTTTCGGCTCCCTTACGGTTCGATGTACGCGACGCCGTGGGTCTGGCGGGCTTCGGGCCACAGGACCGCCGCCTCCGCCAGCCCATCGCCCTTGCGGACGTACTCCAGGATGACGATGGGGGGATTGGGCCACTGGTGCCAGAGCCAGCTGGGCTCCCCTTCGGGCACGGGGTTGTGGGAGCCGTAGGGGAAGCTGTAGGTTCCCTGCGCGCCCTCGAAGCTGGTGGTCTCCAGGGCCCGCACGATGGCCTCAGGATCGGTGGAACCCGCCCGCTCGATGGCGTCCGCCACCAGCCGGACGGAGTCGTACGCCTCGAAGACCCAGACTTTGGGCGGCTCGCCGAAGGCCGCCTCGTACCGCTCCGCCACCGACCGGGTGAGGTCGTTGTAGAAGGCGGGCGCCAGGCCCACGAACTGGAAGGCGGACCCGGCCCCGTCGGGCACCGCCCGCCAGAAAGCGTCCGCGTTCTGGGCCACCTGATTGACCACGGGGACGGTCCCCCGGCCCACCAGCCCCACCTCGAAGGCGTTCTGCTCCACCACGTAGCTGGACTCGCCCGTCACGTCGAAGACCACCGCGTCGGCGTCACCGTGCTGCTGGGCCAGCCGGAGGAGGATGGCCGAGTAGTCGGGCTGGTTGAGCTCCACCTGAATCTGGACCAGCTCGACCCCCGCCGGCTCCAGCTGGGACCGGAGCGCGCTCGCCTGGCTCAGCCCGAAGTCGGTCGCCTCGTAGATCTGGATCACCTTCTGCACCTTCAACCCGTTGAGGAGCCAGTCGGAGAGGAAGGCGCCCGCGTAGCTGGAGGTGGGCGCAATCCGGAAGATGGTGGGCGGATTGGGGGGCAGGTTGGGATCGTTGGGGTCACCGCCGGTGATGGCGTCGCTCCAAACCTCCGAGAAGACCGCTGGGATCCCGGCCCGGGTGTAGACGGGAATCTGAGCCAGGGCGGCGCCCGAGTGGTACTCCCCCACCACCGCCACCACCCGATCCTCGGAAACGAGCCGCTCGGCCACCGAGGCGGCGACGTTTGGCTGGTTTTGGGTGTCGTAGAAGATGATCTGGAGGGGCCGGCCCAGAACCCCGCCGGCGGCGTTGACGTCGGCCACCGCTGTCTCCACAGCCCAGCGCATGTCCAGACCTGCCTGGACCGCTCCGGGCTGGGAGAGGGGGCCCACCGCGCCGATGAGGATCGGCTCTTGGGCCAGGGCGACGTTGCCAGCCCAAGCCGCCAGGATCAGCCAGAACCCGAGCCAGACGAGCCACCGATCTCCGCCGCGCATTTGGGTCCCTCCCTCGCTCGTGTCGGTAGAAGGCTGGGCTGCATGCCCGCCCAGGTCGCGTCGCCTCCGCGCACCACAGACTCCGGGTAGGAGACGGGCCCTGTTCAGACTCTATGCCTCTTTTCTGGCAAAGTAGTATAGTGTTGACTCAGAATTCTGTCAACTTGGCGCCCCCACACCGCTGGGAAACGGCCGTGTGCTCCCCGGGCGGACCGCTGGAAGGAGAGGGTCCAGTGGGGAGGAGCCGAAGCTCCTCCCCACCCAAGCCCGTTCTCAGTGGTTGACCAGCTCGGGCGGGGCCAGGGGCTGGCTGACGAAGTTGGCCATCATCCGGTAGGCCCCGGGGACCAGCTGCTCCAGCTGGAAATACCAGATGAGCGACGAGTAGAGGTAGGTGCCCTCGCCCACCCGAGCCCAGAGGGTGTTCCCCTTGAGCTCCTCCCGCCGGTGCTCCTCCCCCGGATCGGTCATGGCGAAGAGTTCCACGAACTCATCGGCCCACGCCATGGGGAAGTGGAACCCCCGATCCTTCACCCATCCGCTCCAGTCCGCTTCGGTGATCTTGTTGGGCCAGTTCATCACCACGTGGTCCGGTTCGAGCACCTCGACGGGCGCCGTCTCGTCCGTCACCCGCCACTCGATGGACGGCCGCCCGAGACGAATGGGATAGGGCGGCGTCGCCTCCTCGTCCCAGTTGTCAGTGTAGCGGTGGTTGAGCACAATCAGGTTGCCGCCGTTCCGCACCCACTCCAGCAGGCGGGCGTTGTTGGCAGCCAGGTCGGGCCGGTACCGGTAGGCGTAGATGCCCACCACGATGGTGTCGTACTGGGAGAGATCACCGAACTCCAACTCTTCGGGACCCAGGAGGGTGACCTCCAGCCCCATCAGACGGAGGGCCTCCGGCACCGAGTCGAACCCGCTGGCCACATAGCCCACCCGCACCGGCGCGACAGCCAAGGGGAACGCCCGGAGGGTGACCTGCGCCTCCTCAATGAGGTAGGTCCGGCTGATGTGCGGGTAGTCGATCACCCGCACCCCCAGCTCGGAGGTGGCCACGTCTGAGACTGCTTCGGCGACCACCGTGTAGTCTCCGTCGGCGACATCCGGAGGAGGCGTCACGGTGAAGGTCGCTGCGAAGGTCTCCCCCTTCCGCTGGAAGGCGAAGGGGACCTCCACCGGATCGACCTGCCAGCCATCAGGCACCCGCAGGCGGAGGACTCCCGAGGAAGGCTCGGGCCGGTAGTTGCGCACCGAGACCTGGATTTCGACTTGGTCACCAGGGACCAAGGTGTTGATCATGGCGTTGCGCGGGTTGGTCGCCACTGAGTAGTCGGGGAGCACCGCCACAGGCACTTGGGGCAGGATGCGCTGCCGGACGGGGATACCATTGACCCGGTAGGTGAGCTCAGCCCGGAAGGGGTCATCCCGCCCCAGGGTGTACCGGTTCGCATAGGGGTGGAAGAACGCCGCCGTCTCAGGGACCCGCACCAGGAACTGGACTTGGGCGGTCTCCCCGCGCCGCAGGGTGACCGTCCGGGGCGCTGCGAGGGGTTCGACGGTCCAACCGTCGGGAGCCACCAGGGCGAACCCCAGGTCCTGCAGGGGGACCTCGCCGCCGTTGTACACGGCGAGGGTTACCCGGAATGCCTGGCCCCGCACCACTTCCGGATCGTCGATGATCACTTCAGGCTTCAGTTGCGAAGCGACCAGGCTTACCCGAGCCAGCTGGTCCGCCTTCACCTGCAGGCGGAACTCTATATCGACCCGGGTCTCTTCGGGCAGCTGAGCCTCAGCCACCGCGGCCAGGGCAGCGCGGACCGCGGCCAGGGCCCGGTGGGCCTGGCGGGTCACGGCCCCAAAGTCCGGGAAGGCGGCCACTGTGGCATCCAGCTCAGCTTGCACCGTGTGGAGGAGCTGGGCCAGCTCAGCCGCGTCGGAAGGCAACGCCGCCGCCAGATCGGCGACCGTGAAGGGGAGCCCGTCGAAGACGCTCGTTTCCTGTTCCGGCACCTCAACGACCGCATCCAGGAGCTTGAGGGATTCGGTCCGGGGCCC
>NZ_VSCV01000078.1:0-1833 GCF_047459355.1 Limnochorda sp.
GCGGCGTTGACTCGTTGCAAGGTGTCACCATCCTGGAATATCTGGTGGCTTGACAAATCCAGCGACCTGGTGTATCATGCCAGCGGAGGGAGGGGTTACCATGAGGCGGGTCATCCGCAAGGCGCCGCCGGGAAGCATCTACGTTTACTACGGCAGGTCCTACAGGGGACACGCTCTGGCGGTTATCGCCCTGGTGGTGGCCGCGATTATGGTCGGCCTCGGGCTTGCCATCGGCTTTATTCGTTGAGCACCAAGATCAATACATGGAGGTGGTCGCATGCTTCACGAGACGGGGATTATTCTGAAGCCGGATGATCTCGGGAGGATCGTCATCCCCAAGAAGCTCCGTCGGGAACTGGGAATCGACTCCGGGCAAAGGGTAGAGCTGCTTTACGACCCCGAGGCCAGGCTGGTGGCGCTCAGGGCGTGGGAGCCCGGATGCGTCATCTGCGGAAGCCGCGAGCATTTGGTGCAGGTGAAGACCCGCTTTGTCTGCCGCGGTTGTCTGTCCGAGGGATGGGGTAGCAAGATGTCCGAGGTTGAATACCGGAACTTCCCGGTATTCGACGTGAGGTGACGGCCCATGTCGCTGGAACTTGACCGCGAATTCCAGACCGCGACCCAGCCAGAGAACGTCTGGAAGGAGGACTGGGTGCCCAAGACCCCTGACGACGCGACCTGGCTGCTGGCCGAATACCGCAGGATCAAAGGCGAGATTAAGTCCATCGATGACTTTGTTAAGCGGAAGATCAACGAAATCTTCGAGTGGTACAACCGCCGGACTCGGGTGCTGCGGGAAACCGAGGAACGGATCCTGGGGCTCCTGGAACTCTACGCCCGCAACTCCGGCAAGAAGACGATCAGCCTTCCGGGCGGTGAGCTGAGGCTCAGGAAGCAGCAGCCTCAGTTCCAGCGGGATGACGCTGTGCTCCTGGAGTTCCTGCGGACCCGTGAACTCACCCAGTACATCAAGGCTGTGGAGGCTCCCGACTGGAAGTCGCTCAAGGCCGATTGCCAGATTGTCGGCACCAACGTGGTCCTGCCAAACGGAGAGGTGGTCGAAGGCGTTACCGTACACGTGCCCGATGAGCCTGCATTCACGGTGAAGCTCGACGCTACGGAGGACGACACGCAGAGTGAGGATCCCGCGTAGCCAACTGTTCCTCGCCCAGGACGATTGGGCCAGGGCGTTCGAGTGGGTGTGGGAGAGAAAACCCAGGTGCTGTAAGTGCCGACGCCTGATCCGCCCTGCTCAATGGGTGATGTGGCTGGAGTCAGGCCAGCCGGAATCCCTTGCCCACCTGGGGTGCCTGCCGCCCAAGGTGAGGCAGATGGCCCAAGCGGAACTGAGGATGCGCGCACAAGAGCAGAGCGCTTATGAAGCCGCCAGAGCCATGCGGCGCGTATTGGGAAAGGAGTGATCCGGATGATCGAGGCGCCTGAGACGGCAGTCGGCTCCATGAAGACCAACAGTGTTCCAAAGAACCTGGTGATCAAACTCAGCGAGATTCTGGGCGAGATAGACCGGGTTCCCAAGCGCGGCCGGAACGAGTTCCACAAGTACGATTACGTGATGGAATCGGATCTTGTCGAGGCCGTGCGGCAGAAGCTTGCCGAGCGGCACGTCTTCTTGCTCTCCAGCGTTGAGGAGCTTCGGCGAGAGGACACCTTGACCGAGGCGAAGATCCGGTTCACATTCCTGGACGGCGATACGGGTGAGTCCCTCTCCTTCTACTACTTCGGCCAGGGCGATGACAAGGGCGACAAGGGGGCGTACAAGGCGTACACCGGCGCTCTGAAGTACGCCATCATGAAGAACTTCCTGGTCCCCAC